>NZ_JAWOTD010000010.1:0-206292 GCF_033338715.1 Vibrio sp. Vb1337
GGTGAAATTGGTAGACACGCTAGCATGAGGTGCTAGTGCCTTAGGTGTGAGGGTTCGAGTCCCTCTCTCGGCACCATGTATTTACAAACTTGTAAATCACTTGTTTGCGAGTATAATGCTCAGCAAGTCGGACGCGGGGTGGAGCAGCTTGGTAGCTCGTCGGGCTCATAACCCGAAGGTCGTCGGTTCAAATCCGGCCCCCGCAACCAATCTCTTTCTTTAAAAGGAAATCGTAGATTGGCAAGTTTGCGTAGTGCTAACCACACTGCGAGTTAAGAAAAGCAATTGTTGGCTATTCTTAACGTATCAGGGTCCAGCAGCATAAAACCCCGACTATCGGGGTTTTTTGTTATCTGAGCTTTTTGAAATAGCTCAGATACTGCTTGGTTTTTTGATTGGGCTCTGAGCCCTTTTTTTGTTTCTGGAGTGGTTAAATGACTGGTTTAGAAAGACAACTTACTGAAATGCTTGACGCGCCAGTAGCGGCATCAGGTTATGAGTTAGTTGGATTAGAATTCATTCGTGCAGGCGCGCACTCAACGTTACGTATCTACATTGACCATGAAAATGGTATTAACGTAGACGACTGTGCAGAAGTTAGCCACCAAGTTAGTGCAGTTTTAGACGTTGAAGATCCAATTTCTGTTGCTTACAGCCTAGAAGTGTCTTCTCCAGGTTTAGAAAGACCACTTTTTAAAGCAGCACATTACGAGCAATTTATTGGTCACGAGGTCAGCATCGTATTGAAAATGGCTGTAGCAAACCGTCGTAAGTGGAAAGGTATTATCCACGGTGTTGATGGCGAAACAGTGACAATTACTGTAGACGGTCAGCAAGAAGAGTTTGCTCTAAGTAACATTTCCAAAGCTAACCTGATCCCTAAATTTTAGTTCCCTAAAAAAGTTTAAGCTTAGAGGCTAAATACAATGAGTAAAGAAATTTTAGCGGTAGCAGAAGCGGTATCGAACGAAAAAGCGGTACCTCGTGAGCGTATCTTTGAGGCTCTTGAGATTGCTCTAGCAACTTCTACAAAGAAAAAATACGAAATCGAAATCGACGTACGTGTTGCCATTGACCGTAAAACCGGTGAGTTTGTAACTTACCGCCGTTGGTTAGTTGTTGATGACGTTGAGAACCCTACAAAAGAGATCTCACTAGAAGCAGCGCAATACGAAGATGACTCAATCGAGCTTGGCGACTACGTAGAAGACGAAATCGAATCAGTAACGTTTGACCGTATTACGACTCAAACTGCTAAGCAAGTTATCGTACAAAAAGTTCGTGAAGCTGAGCGCGCACAAATCGTTGAACAGTTCATCGACAATGAAGGTGATCTAATCACTGGTGTCGTGAAAAAAGTAAACCGTGACACAATCGTGCTTGATCTTGGTAATAACGCTGAAGCGGTAATCCTGCGTGATGACCAACTTCCTCGTGAAAACTTCCGTCCAGGCGACCGCGTACGTGGCCTTCTTTACAAAGTCGCGCCTGAAGCACGTGGTTTCCAATTGTTCATCACTCGTTCTAAGCCAGAAATGTTGGCAGAACTGTTCCGTGTTGAAGTGCCTGAAATCGCAGAAGATATTATCGAGCTGAAAGGCGCGGCACGTGATCCTGGTTCTCGCGCTAAGATCGCTGTCAAAACAAATGACAAACGTATCGACCCTGTAGGTGCGTGTGTTGGTATGCGTGGTGCACGTGTACAAGCTGTTTCTGGCGAACTTGGTGGTGAGCGTATCGATATTGTGCTTTGGGATGATAACCCAGCTCAATTCGTTATCAACGCAATGGCGCCAGCTGATGTTGCTTCTATCATCGTTGATGAGGATGCACACTCAATGGACATCGCAGTTGAAGCTGACAACCTAGCGCAAGCTATTGGTCGTAACGGTCAAAACGTGCGTCTAGCATCTCAACTAACCGGTTGGGAACTGAATGTTATGACAGTTGCTGATCTTCAGAAGAAACACGCTGAAGAATCACAAGCATCTATTGAAAACTTCATGAAGTACCTAGATATTGAAGAAGACTTCGCTCAACTTCTTGTTGAAGAAGGTTTCTCAACGCTAGAAGAAATCGCATACGTGCCAGTTAACGAGCTACTAGAAATCGATGGTTTGAATGAAGAACTAATCGAAGAGCTTCGTGGACGTGCAAAAGATGCACTAACGACGATCGCACTAGCACAAGAAGAGTCTTTTGAAGGTCTAGAACCAGCTGAGGACCTACTTGCACTTGAAGGTCTTGAGCGTGAGATGGCATTTAAATTGGCAGCGAAAGGTGTAGCGACACTGGAAGATCTTGCTGACCAAGGTATTGACGATTTAGAAGGTATCGAAGGCCTGACCGAAGAACGTGCAGGTGAGCTAATTATGGCCGCACGTAACATCTGTTGGTTCGGCGAAGAAGCATAATTTTCGGCAAGGAGGAAGCGGCATGACACAATTAACAGTTAAAGCACTGAGTGATGAGATTGGTACGCCAGTCGACCGCTTGATTGAACAACTTGCTGACGCTGGCATTAAAAAGGCGAGCTCTGACAATGTTACTGATGAAGAGAAGCAGAAGCTTCTCTCTCATTTAAAGAAAGAACACGGTGATAAATCAGGTGATTCAGAGCCGACTCGCCTTACGCTTCAGCGTAAAACTCGTAGTACACTTAGTGTGAACGCGGGTGGTGGTAAGAGTAAGAATGTTCAGGTTGAGGTGCGCAAAAAACGTACATACGTGAAGCGCAGCACAATTGAAGATGAAGCGAAACGTGAAGCTGAAGAAGCAGCACAACGTGAAGCAGAAGAAGCAGCAAAACGTGCAGCAGAAGAAGCTGCAAAACGTGAAGCTGAAGAAGCTGCGAAACGTGAAGCTGAAGAAGCTGCAAAACGTGAAGCGGAAGAAAAAGCGAAACGTGAAGCTGAAGAAAAAGCGAAGCGAGACGTAGATACGAATGCACAACGTAATGCTGAAGAAAAAGCAAAGCGTGATGCTGAAGAGAAAATTAAGCAAGAAGCAGCGCGAAAAGAGGCCGACGAGCTTAAACGTCGTCAGGAAGAAGAAGCTAAGCGTAAGGCTGAAGAGGAAAGTCAGCGCAAGCTTGAAGAAGCTCGCGAATTGGCTGAAAAGAATAAAGAGCGTTGGTCTGCTGCAGAAGAGAAAAAGGGTGATATGGAAGATACAGATTACCATGTAACGACTTCACAATACGCACGTGAAGCCGAAGATGAAGCAGATCGCAAAGTAGAAGGCGGTCGTCGTAAGAAGAAAAAAGCAGCTTCGGGTAAAGACGACCAAGCTCGCGGTGGCCGTAACAACCAACGTGGCGGTAGAGGTCGTAAGGGCAAACTTGCTAAGCCGACTTCAATGCAGCACGGGTTTGATAAGTCAGCAACGGTTGCTAAGCAAGACGTTGTAATTGGCGAAACGATCGTTCTATCAGAACTTGCTAACAAGATGTCGGTTAAAGCGACAGAAGTTATCAAAGTAATGATGAAGATGGGCGCTATGGCGACTATCAACCAAGTGATCGACCAAGAAACAGCACAACTTGTTGCTGAAGAAATGGGCCATAAAGTAGTTCTTCGTAAAGAGAACGAACTGGAAGAAGCGGTACTATCTGACCGTGACACTAACGCGGAAGCAGTTCCACGTGCTCCAGTTGTTACTATCATGGGTCACGTTGACCACGGTAAAACGTCAACACTTGACTACATCCGTCGCACACACGTTGCTTCTGGCGAAGCGGGTGGTATTACTCAGCACATTGGTGCGTACCACGTTGAAACAGACAACGGCATGATCACGTTCCTTGATACTCCTGGACACGCAGCGTTTACTGCAATGCGTGCTCGTGGTGCTCAAGCGACAGATATCGTTGTTCTTGTAGTTGCAGCAGACGATGGCGTAATGCCACAAACAGTAGAAGCGATTCAGCACGCGAAAGCGGCAGGCGTTCCTCTAATTGTTGCTGTGAACAAGATCGATAAAGAAGACGCGAACCCAGATAACGTTAAGAACGAGCTTGCTCAATACGACGTTATTCCTGAAGAGTGGGGCGGTGAGAACATGTTCGTTCACATCTCTGCTAAACAGGGTACAAACATCGATGGTCTTCTAGAAGCAATCCTTCTTCAGTCTGAGGTTCTTGAACTTACAGCTGTAGCTGAAGGCATGGCATCTGGTGTTGTTGTTGAATCTCGCCTAGATAAAGGTCGTGGTCCAGTTGCAACAGTACTTGTTCAATCAGGTACACTAAACAAAGGCGACATCGTTCTTTGTGGTCAAGAATACGGACGCGTTCGTGCAATGCGTGATGAGCTAGGTAAAGAAATTACTTCGGCTGGCCCATCTATCCCTGTAGAGATCCTAGGTCTTTCAGGTGTACCATCTTCAGGTGATGAAGCAACAGTAGTTCGTGACGAGCGTAAAGCGCGTGAAGTAGCTAACTACCGTGCTGGTAAGTTCCGTGAAGTGAAACTTGCTCGTCAGCAGAAATCTAAACTAGAGAACATGTTCTCTAACATGACTGCTGGTGAAGTTGCTGAACTTAACGTTGTACTTAAAGCAGACGTTCAAGGTTCTGTAGAAGCAATCGCAGACTCACTAGTTAAGCTATCTACTGACGAAGTTAAAGTGAACATCGTTGGTTCTGGTGTTGGTGGTATTACGGAAACTGACGTAGTACTAGCGGAAGCTTCAAACGCAATCATCCTTGGCTTTAACGTTCGTGCAGATGCTTCTGCTCGCCGTGCTGTTGAAGCCGCAGCTGTTGACTTACGTTACTACTCAATCATTTACCAATTGATTGACGAAGTGAAACAAGCAATGGGCGGTATGCTTGCTCCAGAATTCAAGCAAGAGATCATTGGTCTTGCTGAAGTTCGTGACGTGTTTAAGTCACCGAAACTGGGCGCTATCGCTGGTTGTATGGTTACAGAAGGTGTGATCAAGCGTAACAACCCAATCCGTGTACTACGTGATAACGTTGTTATTTACGAAGGTGAACTAGAGTCACTGCGTCGTTTCAAAGATGACGTTCAAGAAGTTAAGAATGGCTACGAATGTGGTATCGGCGTTAAGAACTACAATGATGTTCGCGTTGGTGACCAAATCGAAGTCTTCGAAATCGTTGAAATTAAACGTACTCTAGACTAATTGACTAAAATTACTAATATTGTCTTTGAAAGATAAGTAGTAATTGGTTGTTGAATACACCATGGGGGGCTGGCTTTGACCAACCCCCCATTCTTTCTATATAAGAGTAAAGATATGTCAAAAGAATTTAGCCGCACGCAGCGCGTTGCACAGCAGCTGCAAAAAGAACTAGCGATGATCCTTCAACGTGAAGTTCGTGACTCTCGCCTTGGCATGGTGACGATCTCAGACGTAGAAGTCTCTCGTGACCTAGCTTACGCAAAAGTATTTGTGACCTTCCTATGTGTGGGTGAGCAAACACCTGAATCATGTCTAGCAGCGCTACGTGAGCACGAAGTGCACATTCGCATGATGTTAGGTAAGCGTATTCGTCTACGTTTAACGCCAGAAATCCGCTTCCACTATGACAATACGCTTGTTGAAGGTATGCGTATGTCTAACCTAGTGTCTGAAGTCGTTAGTTCAGACAAACAAAAGCAAAAAGATTCTGGTCGTGAGGACGAAGAATAATGGCTCGTCGTCGTAAAGGTCGTCCAATTAATGGCGTTATACTGTTGGACAAACCAACAGGTATCTCTTCCAATGATGCACTGCAAAAAGTAAAGCGAATCTACTTTGCCGAGAAAGCAGGCCACACTGGAGCCTTGGACCCATTAGCGACAGGCATGCTGCCAATTTGCTTGGGTGAAGCGACAAAATTTTCTCAGTTTCTTCTTGATTCTGATAAACGCTACCGCGTGATCGCAAAGCTGGGTGAACGTACTAATACGTCTGACTCGGATGGTGAAGTTGTAGAGACGCGTCCAGTCGATGTTACGTTAGACAAACTAAAAGCGTGCATCGATCAGTTCCGTGGCGAATCTGATCAAGTACCTTCCATGTTTTCAGCGTTGAAATATCAAGGGAAACCCTTGTATGAATACGCTCGTAAAGGCATCGAAGTTCCGCGCGAATCTCGTAAGATCACGGTATATGAGATTGTTCTTCACCGTTTTGAAGGCGATGAAGTAGAGATGGAAGTGCACTGCTCTAAAGGTACCTATATTCGTACTATCGTTGATGATCTGGGCGAAATGTTAGGTTGTGGTGCGCACGTAACTATGCTTCGTCGTACTGGTGTTGCTAAATACCCTTACGAGAATATGGTAACACTTGAGCAACTAAATGAGTTGCTAGAGCAAGCTCACCGCGAGGAACGAGCGCCTCGAGAACTACTGGACCCGCTACTTTTGCCAATGGATACAGCGGTAGAAGACTTACCAGAAGTCAACTTGGTGCCTGAACTGGCGGATATGGTCCAACATGGGCAGCCCGTTCAAGTATTTGGTGCTCCGACAGAGGGCTCACTTCGCCTTACTATGGGTGAAGAACGCTTATTTATTGGCGTTGGCGAAATGAACGAAGATGGCAAAATCGCTCCTAAGCGATTGGTCGTGTTCCGAGATGACGTTGCATCCAAGTAAATGATTGAAAATACCGACCTGAGTGTCGGTATTTTTATATTGCACGAGATAGGAAATTTCCCTATAATCCGCGCTTCGCGTAGCGGCTGAATCAGAGATTGGCTGCTACAACTTTAAACCTACTCTTATTAGGAGAGAATTATGTCTCTGAATGCAGAAACTAAAGCAGCAATCGTTGCAGAATACGCACAAGGCGAAGGCGACACTGGTTCACCAGAAGTTCAAGTAGCTCTACTTACAGCTTCTATCAACCACCTACAAGGTCACTTCAAAGCGCACAAAGGCGATCACCACAGCCGTCGTGGTCTTCTACGCATGGTTTCTCGTCGTCGTAAGCTTCTAGATTACCTAAAAGGTAAAAACCTAGCTCGCTACCAAGACCTAATCAAACGTCTAGGCCTACGTCGCTAATCAGCGACTGCATAGCAGTTTGTCTAAAAAGGGGCTTTATGCCCCTTTTTTGTTGCCTAAATTTAGCCAAATTAGACTTATGCCGTTATAATACTGGCGGCTAAACCTTGTAAGAGGTTTTCTCAAAAGCTCATAGCATTACAGTCAACCACGTCGACCAAAAGGTCGCGACTATTCAAAAGGAATTTCCGAGTTTCTTTTTACTAGTCGCGATTCGTAATGCCTTGAGTGTCAATTAACACATCTAAGATTTCTTTAAGCACTAAAGGAAGATTAGAAACAAGGAATAACAATGTTCGAAAAACCAGTTGTTAAAACGTTCCAGTACGGTAACCACACAGTTACTTTAGAAACTGGCGTTATTGCACGTCAAGCTACAGCAGCAGTTATGGTCACAATGGATGATACGTCTGTATTCGTATCTGTTGTAGGTAAAAAAGAAGCCGTTGCAGGTCAAGACTTCTTCCCACTAACGGTTAACTACCAAGAGCGTACTTACGCTGCGGGTAAAATCCCAGGCGGCTTCTTCAAACGTGAAGGTCGTCCTTCTGAAGGCGAAACGCTAACAGCTCGTCTAATCGACCGTCCAATCCGTCCGCTATTCCCAGACGCGTTTAAAAACGAAGTTCAGGTTATCGCGACAGTAATGTCTGTAAACCCAGATGTTCAGCCAGATATCGTTACAATGATCGGTACTTCTGCTGCTCTTGCTATCTCTGGCATTCCATTCAACGGCCCTATCGGTGCGGCGCGTGTTGGTCATATCGATGGTCAGCTTGTACTTAACCCTAGCCAAACTGAACTAGAAACTTCTAAGCTTGACCTTGTTGTTGCAGGTACAGAGTCAGCAGTACTGATGGTTGAGTCAGAAGCGGACAACCTAACTGAAGAAGAAATGCTAGCGGCGGTTGTTTATGGTCATGACCAACAACAAGTTGCTATTCAAGCTATCAACGAATTCAAAGCAGAAGTTGCAACTCCTGCTTGGGATTGGGTTGCTCCTGAAGAGAACACAGCGCTTAAAAATAAGATTGCTGATCTAGCAGAAGCTAAACTTGTTGAAGCTTACCAAATTACTGAGAAAATGGCTCGTTACGACCGCATCCATGAGATCGCTGCGGAAGTAAATGAAGTTCTTCTTGCTGAAGATCCTGAAGCAGATACAAAAGAAATCCACACTATCTTCCATGATCTAGAGAAGACAGTAGTACGTAGCCGTATTATTGCAGGTAACCCTCGTATCGATGGCCGTGAAAAAGACATGGTTCGTGCACTAGATGTACGTACTGGTGTTCTTCCTCGTACTCACGGTAGCGCGCTATTCACTCGAGGTGAAACTCAGGCGATCGTTACTGCAACGCTAGGTACTCAGCGTGATGCTCAAATCATCGATGAGCTAACTGGTGAGCGTAAAGATCACTTCCTACTGCACTACAACTTCCCTCCATACTGTGTAGGTGAAACTGGTTTTGTAGGTTCTCCTAAGCGTCGTGAAATCGGCCACGGTAAACTGGCAAAGCGTGGTATTGCTGCAGTAATGCCTTCTGTTGATGAGTTCCCATACACAGTACGTGTTGTATCGGAAATCACTGAATCTAACGGTTCATCTTCAATGGCTTCAGTATGTGGTACTTCTCTTGCGCTTATGGACGCAGGTGTACCAATCAAAGCATCTGTTGCTGGTATCGCAATGGGTCTTGTTAAAGAAGGTGACGATTTCGTTGTTCTTTCTGACATCCTTGGCGATGAAGACCACCTAGGTGACATGGACTTTAAAGTAGCAGGTACTAACACTGGTATCACTGCACTTCAAATGGACATCAAGATCGAAGGCATCACCAAAGAAATCATGCAAATTGCGCTTAACCAAGCTCAAGGCGCACGTAAGCACATCCTATCTGTAATGGATGAAGCAATCTCTGGTGCTCGTGAAGACATCTCTGAATTTGCTCCGCGTATTCACACGATGAAGATCAGCGCTGAGAAGATCAAAGACGTTATCGGTAAAGGTGGTGCAGTTATCCGTGCTCTAACTGAAGAGACTGGTACAACTATCGAAATCGAAGACGACGGTACTATCAAGATTGCGGCAACTGAAGGCACTGCTGCGAAAGAAGCTATCCGCCGTATCGAAGAGATCACTGCTGAAGTTGAAGTGGGCCGTATCTACACAGGTAAAGTTGCACGTCTAGCAGACTTCGGTGCATTCGTAACGGTTCTTCCAGGCAAAGATGGTCTTGTACACATTTCTCAAATCGCAGAAAAACGCGTAGAAAAAGTGTCTGACTACCTAGCTGAAGGTCAAGAAGTTCAAGTTAAAGTTCTTGAAATCGACCGCCAAGGCCGTGTACGTCTAAGCATGAAAGAAGCGGTAGAAAAGCCAGCTGAAGAAGCTGCTGCTGAAGCACCAACTGCTAAAGACGAGTAAGACAAAATGAGACTTTCCGCCTTTTATTAGATTAAGGGCCTGAAAGCATGTTATAAAAGGGGAGCATTTTCGCTCCCCTTTTTTGGTTTGTTTCGATGTATTAACCTCAAACGAGGTTACCGCCTATATTGCATTAAGAGAAACAAATCTTGAGCGGTCCAAACAGGAGTATCAATTAGTGAAATGGTTTCAAACCGCAATTTTATGTGTTGCTATCGCGCTGACCGGTTGTGCAAATACTTCTCAACAATCAGCACAAAAGTGGTTATATCCACCGATGGCGGTGCCACTTCAGCCTAGTGTTCAACAAGAAGTACAAATCGCGCGTCTCTCGCAGTTGCTACAACGTCCCGACCTTAGTGATGAAGTGCGCGCTAAAATGCATTATGAGCGCGGTAGCTACTACGACAGCGTTGGTTTGCGTGATCTTGCCCGTTTGGACTTTAACCAGTCTTTGCAGTTGAATCCTGCTCAGCCGGACATCTTCAATCTTTTGGGAGTATACTTTACCCAAGTAGGAGAGTTTGATGCGGCATATGAAGCGTTTGACTCGACCATAGAGTTGGCTCCTGATAATACCTATGCTGAGCGCAACCGTGCGATTGCACTGTATTATGGTGGCCGAATCGATCTCGCTTTAGAAGATATGACCAAGCATTATCAAGAAATGCCAACGGATCCTTTTCGTTCATTATGGCTGTACATCATCGAAGCTGAGCAAAATCCAGATCAAGCAAAAGCCAATCTTCAACAGCGTTATTTACGAGATCGTAGTGAAGAGTGGGGATGGGTTCTTGTTGCCATCATGCTACGAGACGTCTCGGACGAAGACGCGCTTAAAGCAATTATGGATGGAACGAGAGAGAACTATCGCCTAGCTGAACGATTGACGGAAACGTATTTCTACCTTGGAAAGCGTAATCAGCTTGAAGGTGATATCGCAAGTGCCATCTCACTTTATAAGCTCGCGATTTCGTTCAACGTTTACGATTATGTTGAGCATCGCTATTCTTTCTTGGAGTTGGCGCAAATTTACGATCAATTACAGCAAGATAGATTGGCCAAGTTAAAGGCTGCCAAGAAGCTGGAAATTGAATGATTTAGAGCCGCTCGATGAGAGCGGCTTTTTTTATGATTGAACTTGATGAGTGACTCATTTAAAATAGTTAGTCTTGCTAACTAAGTGGTGGTGGCTTTTATGGCATTAGAAGAAAGCTTGATTGATTTAGAGCGTTTTTGCGCCAAAGCTTGGCGTGTCTATGCCAAAGAAGATCCATTATCACATCTAAGCTTTAATGAGTTCGATTATTTACGTGTGATTCAGGTTTACCCTGAGGGTGTGCGAATAACCGATCTTGCAGAAGAGCTGCAAGTGACTAAGCCTTCCGCATCGACAATGGTTGTGCGTTTGGAAAAAAAGGGTTTGGTGAAACGCATCGCATGTAATGAGGATGCTCGTGCTAAGCGTGTGTTGCTTACGGAAGAAGTCGCAGAAAAAATGTCTTTGGAGCAGGTAGTGTACAAAGATATCTCTGACCAAATGATGCAACAATTAAATCAGCAAGAAGCTGAACAGTTACAAGCTTTATTGAATAAAGCATTGAGTAATAAGTCATTTTAAACTAAAGCAAAGGCCTCAGCTGTATGGTTTAGTTTTTGTTGTTTCATCTTTCTTTTATTTAATTTAACCATTTAGTTAGTCTTGCTAATTAAATGGTTAGCTTTGCTAACTACTGGTGATAGTCATGCAAAACTCAATTTATAGACAGTTTTGGAAATATACGATTCCAACCGTCGCAGCAATGCTCGTAAACGGTTTGTATCAAATAGTTGATGGCATTTTTATTGGCCGTTATGTTGGCGCTGACGGATTAGCTGGGATCAATGTTGCGTGGCCTATTATCGGTTCGATCCTCGGTATAGGAATGATGATTGGGGTGGGGACTGGCGCGCTGACTTCGATCAAGCAAGGAGAGAACGATCATGAAGGCGCTAAGCGAATCCTAACGACCGGATTGACGTTGTTAGCGGCATTGATGCCGGTCGTTGCTACAATATTGTTCTTGTTTTCGGATGAATTTATTCGCTGGCAAGGTGCGGAAGGGCGAGTGTTTGAACTTGCGCTGCAATATTTGCATATTCTGATTGTCGCGTGCGTATTCACGTTGGGTTCTATCGCAGTTCCGTTTCTGTTACGCAATGACGACAGCCCGAACTTAGCAACGATTTTGATGGTCATCGGTGCCGTTATTAACATCGTATTAGACTACGTATTTATTGCTTGGTTGGAGTGGGAGTTAACCGGAGCCGCTATTGCCACTGCACTTGCACAATTAGTGGTCACTGTGCTCGGTATTGGTTACTTCTTTACTTCAAAAGCAACATTACGCCTTCGTATCCGCGACTTCAAAGTTCAGGTTGATGCTGCACCAAAGATTATCATGATAGGTACATCAAGTTTCTTTATGTACGCCTACGGCTCTGTGATGGTGGCACTGCACAACGCGTTATTTGCTCAATACGGAAGTGCAATGTTGATCGGAGCGTACGCCATTTTGGGGTACATCGTGACGGTTTACTATCTGATAGCCGAAGGAATTGCGAATGGTATGCAGCCTTTAGTGAGCTTCAACCACGGTGCACGTAATCAGGAGAACATCAGAAAGTTATTAAAGGTCGCGATGGGGACATCTGTGCTTGGTGGGGTGGCGTTCGTTGTTTTGATGAACCTTTTCCCGTACGAACTGGTTGCGGTGTTTAATAATGCTGACCAACAGTTGATTGATAGCACTGTGATCGGGATTCGTTTACACATGTTTGCGTTGTTCTTAGATGGTTTTTTAGTTGTGGCGGCCGCGTACTATCAATCAGTAAACAAAGGCAGCAAAGCTATGTTTGTAACACTAGGCAACATGCTGGTCCAGTTGCCATTCTTATTCATTATGCCGAAACTTTTCGGCGTGACAGGCATTTGGTTAGCTTTCCCATTGTCTAACATTGCATTGAGTTTGGTCGTGATCAGTATGTTGTGGCGAGATGTGAAAAAGCTGCTTAATGAAACTTCGGCTGAGCCAACAGTGCAAGCCTGTTAACAATGGCTGATAGAGAAAAGCGAGGTTGGGCCTCGCTTTTCTTTTTTGGGGAGCTAAATGTTTTTTACTTCTAAGCCAGCTAGCTGATGCCAATAGCCATTGCATTGGCGGCTTTCAAGTTTTTCAGGGTTGTCGCCGTGCTCGTTTGAGCGAAAATGCTCTAACTCAGAAAGTGTACTCACACCGAGAGGGCTTAATCGGACCACATCAACCAGGCCTTGCATACTTGGTAAGTCATTGATCAGGTTATAACAATACCCTGATTGCGTTTGAATGCCGTTAAGGTTAAAGACTTCTTGTCCTTCTTGGCTGCTGACCTGGATACCCGTAGGGTATTTGATACAGCAGGTTTCGCAATCGTCTTTCGCTAGGTTTTCAGCTCGGGCTGTGAAACAGCGAGCGGAATACGCTAAAGGCAAATAACCGTGGCTAAATACCTCAACTTCAAACTTGTTACGAATACCAAGCTCGTGACACTGAACTAAAGTATCGTTTAACCATTCGCGAGAGAGTTCGACAGGCATGCACCAACGCATCATACCTTGCTTCAAAAATAAGTTGAGCGTGTGTGCGTTATAAGTATTGATTGCAGGGCCAACGACGAAAGGCACTTTATGCTCTGATGCCAATTGAACAGCAGATACGTCATTTGCTTCAATCGCGAAGTCACCGTTGTCGATGTACTTCCTCATTATGTTTACTTCACTCGGAGCTTCTAGTAGTGCCATTGTTGATAGCACCACTTGCTTGCCAGATGCAGACAGCTCTTTTGCGATTTCAAGCCAATGCGAAGGCTTCATTTCTCGACGTTTTGAACATACGGTTTCCCCAAGATAGATGATGTCCGCGGAGCTTGATTTCGCTTGTTCATAAAACGCTTCGATGTCTTGTTTTGGCCAGAAGTACAACAGCGGGCCAAGCGCGTATTTCATTGAATTATCCATCTTAACCTCTACTGCCATTTGCGGTGATAAGCACCAAGTGTGGTCTGCGTACCTTCAGACACGTTTGCCAATGCGGCATCCCAAGCCGCTTCGACTTGGTAAGCTTCTGGGTTTGCTTGGTAACGGTCAATCGCGGCTCGCCATGTTCGAGTGACTTGTTCTACGTAAGCAGGGCTACGTTGGCGACCTTCAATTTTTACAGAAGCCACATTTGCAGCAAATAGTTCTGGCAGCATAGAGAGGGTGTTCAAACTGGTTGGTTCTTCCAGTGCGTGGTAGCGTTTTTTCTCGCCTTCGATTTCTGCTTCGAAACGACCTTTACACAAGGTAGGGTAGCCCGCATTTTCACCGGTGCTGTAGCGATCGATCAAAATGTCGTTAAGGCGGGATTCCAGACCATTTTCTGTTTCTTGCCAGCGAACGTACTTAGCTGGAGAGCATGCTCCCACAGTGTTTGGAGACTCGCCTGTCATGTATGACGATAGGTAGCAGCGACCTTCAGACATGATGCAAAGGCTACCAAAAGCAAAGACTTCTAACTCGACATCGCTAGTGATGTTGCGTGAGAGCTGTTTGACCTGATGAATCGATAAAACGCGGGGTAGCACTACCCGTTTTACGTTGAAGTTTTGTTTGTAAAAATCAATGGCTGCGACGTTGGTCGCTGATGCTTGCACTGAAAGGTGTAGTTCCAGATCGGGATATTTGCGAGCCGCGTACTCCAGCACTGCAATGTCTGCAACAATCAGCGCGTCTACACCCAGTGCCGCTGCATTGTCTACTGCGTTCGTCCAGCGCTCGAAGCCATTGGGATGAGCGAAGGTATTCAACGCGACATGAATTTTTTTATTGCGGTCATGAACGTATTGCACCGCTTTTTCTAACTTTTTGCCGTTAAAGTTGAGGCCAGCAAAGTGACGGGCGTTGGTATCATCTTTGAAACCAATGTAGACGGCATCGGCACCGCAATCAATCGCAGTTTTTAACGCAGGCAGGTTACCCGCGGGACACAAGAGTTCCATATGCTCACAATCATTGAGAATAAAAAGGTGTCCGCATTTTATGAAGAATTATGAATAGCGAAATTGACCTAAGTTAGGTTTAGCTCAATAAAGTCGATATTTACCCCTTGCGAGTAAGGGTATCGGGTCGGGGTTAGTTCTTGTGACGACGATTCTGTACAAACAGCTCTTCAATTTCGTGTTTTGGCTGTGGGCGATAAAAATGGAATCCTTGAATCGCATTACATTGAAGGTTAGAGAGCAAAGTAGCTTGCTGGTGGGTTTCCACCCCCTCGGCAACGACAGTTAAGTCGAGCGACTTACCCAGATTAATGATGTTTTCAATCACAGTGACTTGTTTCGGTAGTGTGTCGATATCATTAATAAAAGCGCGGTCGATTTTTAGCTCGTCAATAGGGAAACGCGCTAAGTAGGAAAGAGAAGAGTAGCCGGTACCAAAGTCATCGATAGAGAGAGCGAAGCCAAGCTTTTTAATCGCATTCAACATTTGCAGTGTATGTTCGCTATCACTCATCACGGCACTTTCGGTTAGCTCGAAGGTAATGCAGCTTGGATCAAGCTCGGTAGTGCGAAGCAACTTTTCCATAAAGTCGATCAGCTGTGGGTTGCCAAATTGCTCGGGAGAGAGGTTGATGGCGACACGGCCTGGCAGTATGCCCTGTTGCTTCCAACGTTTTACCGTATTGAAAACATCACGCATCACGACACGTCCAAGGTGTTCGATTAACCCAGCGCGCTCGGCGACAGGAATGAATGAGCCAGGACTAATGTACCCTTCGACTGGATGCTTCCAACGAACGAGCGCTTCTGCGCCGTTGATACTGAAGTCTCGCGCGTTAACCTTAGGTTGATACCACACTTCCAAACCGTTCTGCTGCAATGCTTTTTGCAGTTCGATTTCAAGCCACAAACGCATACGCGCTTCTTTGTTCATTTGATCGTTAAATTTGATCAGACGATTTCTACCACGATCTTTGGCTTCATACATCGCAGTATCGGCATTTTGTAGTAGGATTCGCGCATCTTGTCCGTCTTCAGGGTATCGAACGCTACCAATTGAACAGGCAAGGCGTTTGCTGAAGTGGTGCAAGTCGAAAGGTTGGTTGATCAACGAGATAATGCGATCGGACAAAATTTCAGCCATGCGGGTATTTTCTGGCTCCGGCAGAATGACGCCAAACTCATCGCCACCCAAATGACCAATAATCGCTTGGTTTGGTAGTAACCGTTTAAGACGGGCCGATACCTCTTGAATCACTTTATCGCCAATATGGTGACCAAGTGAGTCATTAATGTTTTTGAAGTTATCGATATCCAAATAGAACACCAGAAGCGGTGTTTGCTTTTTGATCAGCTGTTCCAAACGTTTGGTGAAGCCAAAGCGGTTGTAGAGTTTGGTGAGCGAGTCAATGTGTATGTCTTCATTCGATGCAGAAGACAGGTTTTTGGGCGCATCATCAGCATCTTGGATTAGGATAATTTGAGATTCGCTACCTAATATCGCCGTGGAATCCGCGTGTAGCTGAACTTTCCGTTCAAAGCCGCATCTTGCGCTGGTTAAGCAGACAAAAGGTTTGTCAGAAATTAATGTACTCAATCGATGACTAAATACCTTTTTACTGTTTTCATCGATGAATAAACGACTTAGCTCTTCGCCCAACAATTCATGAGGAGAGTTAAGTCCGAGAAGGCGCGCTGATGCGGGGTTCGCAGAGATGACAATATCATCCTCGATAAGCAGTAAGCCGTCTGGTAGCAGTTGTGTTAACTTCGCAAACTTACTTTCGGACTCTTCTAAGGAGCGAACGAGTATCTGCTTTTCTGAAGTATCGACAGCGTGAAAAACAACAAAGCGAATGTCGTTACCTTCAAAAACTGGCGAAAGACTAAAGTGAAGACTGGTTTCAAGGTCGGTTTCATCGAGCGTGATTTCGGCTTCGACATGTGCCCCTTTGAACGCGCGCTGATAGTATGGTGCAAGCTTCTTATAAAACTGTTCACCCAGCACTTGGCAATCGTTTAAGCCGACGATTTCCTCATGACTTAAACCTGCGATATCGCAGTAACGGTCACTTACCATTCGATAATTGTGTTTTTTATCAAGAATGGCAAAGAAGAAAGGGCTATTTGAGGTTAGCGTGGCAAACCAATGTTTTAATTGCTGGGAAGGCATTAGGGTATTACCGATCTCCAATGAGCCAGATTATTCGTCCGTGTATAAAAAGCGACACCCTGATAAGCCTGCGGCGGTCTACCACCAAGCCAAAGTGTTACTTGCCATTAAAGGGCTCGCGGTTTTAGCTGTGCAGTCGACAATCACATGGATACGCTCAGATAACTATAACTTTGAAAATACGGTTGTAAAAGTGTTTATCCACCTGTTCGCATCAATAATACACGTAAGTTCAAAAAAAGAAGCGTTAGTGAGCAATAAACCACCAATCTAAAATAAGCACTTTATTGATACATAACAGTAATCTCATCGCCACGATTGCTTAATATAAGCAACCTAATGACAAAGTAACGGATAATGAACGTGTTAAACAAGATTCGCAGTCAACTAGTAAAGAACGCAGCTAATATTTTGCGTTCTCCAGTCCAGTTATTACCACAGCCAATTCAGCAAAAAGCGTTGCTGGAAGGGCTAAAAATGGTGTTTAAAGAAGCCTTGGAAGATGGTGACTTTGAGTTCCTTGAAGACAAGTGGTTAAAAGTTGCGATTAAAGACTTGAACTTAGCATGGTACATCAGCTATCAAGACGAAAAATTGGTGGTAGCTGAAAAACCAGTTCAGGAAGATGTGAGTTTTAGTGGTAATCTAAACGACCTAGTACTGATTGCTGGTCGTAAAGAAGACCCTGACACACTGTTCTTCCAACGTCGCCTTTCAATTGAAGGTGATACTGAGCTTGGCTTAGAAGTGAAAAACTTAATGGACAGTGTCGACTTAGAGCAGTTACCGAAAGCAATGCAAGTCGCTTTGAATCAATTGGCTGATTTTGTTCAGAAAGGAGTTCAAGCGCCTGCACAACCAACCGGAGTAGCGAATGCTTATTCGAACTGAAGCCCCAGCGGACATTCTTACCATTGACCGCTTATTGAAACACGCCTTCCCGACGGAAGCTGAAGCTGAGCTTGTGATGCGTTTGCGCGAAAACAGCAAATTCACGCTTTCCTTAGTCGCGTGTACAGATGAGGGAGAGGTGATAGGCCATGCTTTATTTAGCCCTGTGACCTTAAATGGTGAAGATTTGTCATGGCAAGGGCTAGCGCCATTAGCTGTTCATGAAGATTACCGTCGCCAAGGCATCGCTGCAGAGTTGATCAAAGAAGGTTTCGATTCACTGCGTGATTTTGGCTACCCAGTGTGTGTGGTGTTGGGCGATCCTGATTATTACGCGCGCCAGGGTTTTCAATCATGCGACGAGATGGGCTTTGAATGTGCTTGGGATGTCCCTAAAGGTGCATTTCGAGTCGCAGAGTTGGTCGAAGGTCAATGTGCTGGACGCTCCGGACGCATAGACTATGCGCCAGAGTTCTCTGAACTGTAAATGAAAGAAGCCCACGACTAAGTGGGCTTCTTTCTTATTCACTGAAAACTGAGATAGGGAGGTTAGGATGACGGGTTACTTTTCTTTTTGCCCCAGACCTCTATTTTCGCTTTTTTACTTACCCCTAGCAGGCTGAGTTTTGTGCTTCCCCAGCTACTGTAAGTCATTTCAATCTGTTTTAGCTTGGCTTCTTTTGTACCTGGAAGGCTCCAGGCACGAGTCGACAATCCGCTTGTTAGTACGCCCATAGAGGAAAGCTTTTTCTCACTACCATCTGTCATGACGACTTTTAAACCATTAATGTCTACCGTTCCTTGCACACATTTTAGTTTTATTTTACTGAAGCTTCGGTTTCGGAATAGACTATTTGGTGTCACGGTATCTGTTTCTGTATGAAAGTTAACGGTTTTCGTTGCAATCAGCTCCCACTCATCGCTGTTATTAGCAAAAACACTCATGCTGGTGGCGGCTACCAGTGTGCAAAGCAGTAGCGTATTTAAGAATTTCATAATGTACCTCATATGTCATACCCAATGTGTGGCCGTTGGCAAAACGCTATGTTAAGGAATATCCAAATCATCTCATTGTGTTCAGGTGTTCCTTGAAGTCCTTTAGGTATAATCGCGATAATTTGATAGGATTGCCCTCGTTCAAATAGGTGACGGAAAATGTCAATTAACGAGAAACAGTATTTACGTGAAATGGGGATCAGCACATGGGAGCTGGTACACCCTGAAAGACTGGAAGGCTATCAATCGCCATTATTGGATTTGCAAAGTTCATGTAAACTCCTATTGGTATCGCCAATATGTCCAGAAAACGAGACGGCATTGATGTTTGAGCGCGTATTAAAAAGCATTAAGCTCACGCTTGATGATGCGCTACACCTAGAGCCTGAGCGCTTATCCATGCTGGGTGAACATCAGCTAGAGTGGGTGTGGTTTGCAGGCTGTGAGGCTGATAAAAGCATCAAGGCAAAGCACCTGACCTCGCCACTATTACAAGATATTGATGGTAATAACGAACAGCGCCGCGCATTGTGGCAACAAATCTGTTCGTACTCTTAACGGAGCTAATGCGTGACAATTGAAATTACGCCGATGTGTGCAGATCACCTCGACCAAGTTTGGCAAATCGAGCAGCAAGCACATTCTCACCCTTGGGCCGAATCTTTGGTTCGTGACTTATCCAGTCGCGGTGCTTGCCATCATGTGATGCTGGAAGGCTCTCAAGTGGTTGGTTACTTCTATGGACAGAATATTGTTGGAGAAGTGACACTATTAAATATTGCAGTAGCGCCTTCTCAACAGGGCAGAGGGCTAGGGCAAAAATTGCTGGACGCGTTTATTGAACACTGTGAACAAGCCAAAGCAGAGAGTGCTTGGTTAGAAGTGCGTGAAAGTAATCACCCAGCTATCCATATTTATGAGCAAGCAGGTTTTAATGAAGTGGACCGTCGTTACAACTATTACCCAGCTAAATCGGGAAATGGTAAGGAAGACGCCATTATCATGAGTTACTTATTTTTGAGTTAGTTTTAGGCCGTTACTAATTACCTCATCAACACTTATGCTTTAAATGCGTATCCGGATTCGAGGCTTTTGAATATGTAATAATAATTTTTTGAATTTTTACATCTCTTTGTGTGGAGCTAGCTTTCCCTTGTTAGTTGCAGGTAAAGGCTGGTGAGCCGAGTAAATTCAGTTCATGTCTTTCCAGTTTGCTAGCACAGCGATAATAAGCGAGAATACCGCACAATATCGAATAGTAGATATGCTTGCCTATTTTGTGAGCATGAAAGTAATTTAGAAGATTAACTAATGTCAAATCCCCTTTTTTTAGGCGAAGTGTCTAAGCGCAGAACGTTCGCTATTATTTCTCACCCGGATGCGGGTAAAACCACCATTACTGAAAAAGTCCTTTTATTCGGAAACGCGATCCAAAAAGCAGGTACGGTTAAAGGTCGTGGTAACGCACAGCATGCAAAATCAGACTGGATGGAAATGGAAAAAGAACGTGGTATCTCGGTAACCACTTCTGTAATGCAGTTCCCTTACAATGACTGTCTGGTAAACCTACTTGATACGCCTGGACACGAAGACTTCTCGGAAGATACATACCGTACGTTAACGGCAGTAGACTCGTGTTTGATGGTTATCGATGCGGCGAAAGGTGTCGAGGATCGTACACGTAAGCTGATGGAAGTAACGCGTCTGCGTGACACGCCAATCGTAACCTTCATGAACAAACTTGACCGTGACGTTCGTGATCCAATGGAAGTATTGGACGAGGTAGAAAACGAGTTGGGCATGATGTGTGCGCCAATTACATGGCCAATCGGCTGTGGTAAAGAATTTAAAGGTGTGTACCACATTCACCGTGATGAAACGATTTTATACGAATCAGGTCACGGTCATGAGATTCAAGAAGTTCGAATCATCAAAGGTCTCGACAACCCAGAGCTTGATGAAAAAGTTGGTGCAGGCCTTGCGGAAAGTGTTCGAGAAGAGCTTGAGCTTGTCATGGGTGCTTGCCCTGAGTTTGATTTGGAAATGTTCTTAACCGGTGATCTTACGCCAGTTTACTTCGGTACTGCATTAGGTAACTTTGGTGTGGATCATATGCTAGACGGTCTAACTGAATGGGCTCCAGCGCCGAAAACTCGTCAAGCGGTTGAACGTGAAGTTGAAGCGACTGAAGAGAAGTTCTCTGGTTTCGTATTTAAGATCCAAGCGAACATGGACCCAAAACACCGCGACCGTATCGCATTCATGCGTATTGTATCGGGCACTTACACGCAAGGTATGAAGATGAACCACGTTCGTCTTGGCAAGCAAGTGAGTATCTCTGATGCAGTAACCTTTATGGCTGGTGACCGTGCACGTGCGGAACACGCTTACGCCGGTGACATCATTGGTCTACACAACCACGGCACTATTCAGATTGGTGATACCTTTACTCAAGGTGAATCACTGAAGTTCTCTGGTATTCCGAACTTCGCTCCGGAACTATTCCGTCGTATTCGCCTGAAAGATCCATTAAAGCAGAAGCAGCTTCTCAAAGGTTTGGTTCAGCTATCAGAAGAAGGTGCGGTACAGGTATTCCGTCCTCTACAGAACAACGATCTGATCGTTGGTGCCGTTGGTGTACTTCAGTTCGATGTTGTTGTGGCTCGTTTGAAATCTGAGTATAACGTTGAAGCGATTTATGAAGGCATTAACGTTGCAACTGCGCGTTGGGTTGAGTGTGGTGATGCGAAGAAACTGGATGAGTTCCAACGCAAGAATCAAGCGAACTTAGCATTGGATGGTGGTGATAACCTAACGTATATCGCTCCAACAATGGTTAACTTAAACTTGGCGAAAGAGCGTTTCCCTGACGTTGATTTCCGTGCGACGCGTGAGCACTAATTTGCGCGGTTAGGGTAAGCCTTAACGCAAACTAGATTTTAAAACGCCCTTGGCTATAAACTTAGCCAAGGGCGTTTTTATATAAGGATAAGATATGAATTGGTTTAAACGTGGGCTAAAGCGTTACGACAACTGGTGTAAAGAGATGGGGTTAACTCCCGATCAGAAACGCAGTTGTGTCCCATATCGAAAAGACCCAGCCCATCAAACTGAAGAGAAGAGTGAAGCCCAACCATCCTCTGATTTTCTGCCCGCAGATACAGATAAAAAGCGTCAAGATGAAGCTCTTTGATACGCACTGCCACTTTGATTTTGATGTGTTTCAAGATGACTTTGCATATCAACTTGAGCTTGCTCAAACGCAAGGCGTCGCAAGAATTTTGATTCCTTCCGTCGGTCCGCAAAACTGGGCTCGTATTCAAACTTTGGCAGAGCAACATGCCAATTTGTATTATGCGCTCGGCTTTCATCCGTATTTTCTTGAAGATAACGTTGAGCAGCACCTTACAGAGCTAGAAGGCTATCTAAATCAAAAAGGGCAGCAGTGCGTGGCAATAGGAGAGTGTGGTTTAGATTTTGCCATTGATGTTGAGCCACAGTTGCAAGAAAAGATACTTGAAGTTCAATTTGAGCTGGCTAGACGCTTCGAACTCCCAGTTATTTTACATAGCCGAAAAGCGCACAATCGCCTCATTCAAATGGTGAAAGCGGCGAATCTCCCTAGAGGTGGTGTGCTACACGCTTTTTCTGGGAGTTATCAGCAAGCCATGGAGTGGGTCAAATTAGGTTTTTTTATCGGTGTAGGAGGAACGATTACCTACCCAAGAGCCAAGAAAACACGCGACGCAATTCAAAAATTACCACTCGAAAACCTAGTAATCGAAACAGACGCACCAGATATGCCTATACTTGGATATCAAGGGGAGTCAAATCACCCAGCCAAACTCATTCACGTCTTTAATGAGCTCGTAGAGTTGCATAACGGCCGAAAGCAATCGATTGCCTCTCAACTGTGGAAAAATAGCAATTTTGCTTTCTCGATATGTGAATAAAATCTAAAGATGTGGTTTGAAATCGAAAACGTTTTCCTGCTTATTGTGAATTAACTCACAAAGCTGGTTGAATCAATCATGAATCTTATAGGAAAGTGTGAGGCTGGCATTACTTTAATTGATTCTGCATGAGTATAATTGCCCCCGCTTTATAGCTCCATTTTGTAACACGCCAATAAATAACTTATAAGGAAGTCATAAACTATGAGCCTGTTTATGAGCCTAATCGGTATGGTAGTGCTTCTTGCGATTGCAGTGGCATTTTCTAACAACCGAAAAGCTATCAA
The DNA here is from genome assembly GCF_033338715.1 of Vibrio sp. Vb1337. Taxonomy (NCBI): domain Bacteria; kingdom Pseudomonadati; phylum Pseudomonadota; class Gammaproteobacteria; order Vibrionales; family Vibrionaceae; genus Vibrio; species Vibrio sp. Vb1337. Next base: position 22,809 of record NZ_JAWOTD010000010.1, read on the forward strand.
CTTTAGAACTGTGGGTGGCGCATTCGCTATCCAATTCGCATTAGGTGCATTTGTTCTGTATGTACCTTGGGGCCGTGATCTACTAAACGGTTTCTCTTCAGGTGTTTCTAACGTTATCAACTACGGTAACGATGGTTCATCATTCCTGTTCGGTGGTCTTGTTTCTGACAAGATGTTCGAAGTATTCGGCGGCGGCGGTTTCATCTTCGCATTCCGTGTTCTTCCTACACTGATCTTCTTCTCTGCACTGATTTCAGTTCTTTACTACATTGGCGTTATGCAATGGGTTATCAAGATTCTTGGTGGCGCACTACAAAAAGCGCTAGGCACTTCGCGTGCGGAATCAATGTCAGCGGCAGCTAACATTTTCGTAGGTCAAACTGAGGCACCTCTAGTTGTTCGTCCATTCGTTCCAAAAATGACTCAATCAGAGCTATTCGCGGTAATGTGTGGTGGTCTAGCTTCTGTTGCTGGTGGTGTACTAGCTGGTTACGCATCTATGGGTGTTCCACTAGAGTACCTAGTTGCGGCATCATTCATGGCAGCACCAGGTGGTCTACTGTTCGCTAAAATCCTTCACCCTGAGACTGACCAGCCTCACGAAAGTATCGAAGAAGCGATGGACGGCGGTGACGACAAACCAGTTAACGTAATCGACGCAGCTGCGGGCGGTGCGGCTTCTGGTCTACAACTTGCGCTTAACGTAGGTGCAATGCTAATCGCATTCGTTGGTCTAATCGCGCTAATCAACGGTATGCTAGGTGGCATCGGTGGTTGGTTCGGCATGCCAGAACTAACACTAGAGCTAATCCTAGGTTACGCGTTCTCTCCACTAGCATTCCTAATCGGTGTTCCATGGGCAGAAGCTGTAACAGCTGGTTCATTCATCGGTCAGAAAATCGTAGTGAACGAATTCGTTGCTTACTTGAACTTCACACCATACCTAGGTGAAAACGCTCAAGTAATCGCGGCAACTGGTGAAGTCATGTCTGAGAAGACAACAGCTATCATCTCATTCGCACTATGTGGTTTCGCGAACCTTTCTTCTATCGCGATTCTACTTGGTGGTTTAGGTAGCCTTGCACCAAACCGTCGTAGTGACATCGCTCGCATGGGTGTTAAAGCAGTTCTTGCAGGTACGTTGTCTAACCTTATGGCAGCGACAATTGCAGGCTTCTGCTTAAGCCTTGCAGCACTATAATTAGAATCGGTTCTTAATATATAGACGCCGTTTTACATCATGCCCTGTAGCAAGAGATTGCTGCGGGGCATTTTTCGTTTTTCGGGCTCCAAAATTTCATCGGGTGTTTGCCTTAGTCGAGGTATTACGCAGTCAATGGAATAGGGGCTAGGAAATTTTGAGATACAAACCGTTTGCGCTCTATTTGGTGCTACAGTTTTGCGGTGAAACTCTATAATGTATTAATCACAGGATAGTGGTTAAGCTTGATTCTTAATCACGTAATGAATATTACATAATCGATGGGCAAATGAATTGCCCTGCAATATCAGATCTAATAGGCGTTTTGCTTTGTGATGTGATATTAAAGACACCGCAATCATAGATTGTTGTGCCATAGGCCAAACTGGTACTGTGCGGTGACAAGGATAGCAATTGGCATATGATAAATTTTCGCTGTATATGCCGAGTCTTCAGGGAACCAAGTCCGTTCATTAATAGACTGTTTAGCCATTTACTCACATTGTCTCGACTTGTTGATTATAGTTAAAGACGTGATGTAAGGCTGAGTAGTGAATTTTTTGAATATTGATCGGAGATAGAAATGAGCGATTTAAAAGCAGCAGCGCTACGTGCACTTAAACTTATGGACCTAACTACGTTGAATGACGATGACACTGATGCAAAAGTTATCTCACTATGTCATGACGCGAAAACAGCAGTAGGCAACACAGCTGCAATTTGTATTTACCCTCGCTTTATTCCTATTGCTAAGAAGACACTTCGTGAGCAAGGTACGCCAGAGGTTCGTATTGCAACAGTAACGAACTTCCCACATGGTAACGACGACATTGAAATCGCAGTTGCTGAAACAAAAGCGGCGGTTGCTTACGGTGCAGACGAAGTTGACGTAGTTTTCCCTTACCGCGCGCTAATGGCGGGTGATGAGAAAGTAGGCTTCGAACTAGTTAAGCAATGTAAAGAAGCTTGTGGTGACATTCTTCTTAAAGTGATCATCGAAACAGGTGAACTAAAAGAAGAAGCACTAATCAAGAAAGCATCTCAAATCTGTATTGAAGCAGGTGCTGACTTCATTAAAACTTCAACTGGTAAAGTGCCAGTAAACGCAACACCAGAATACGCTCGCATGATGCTTGAAGTTATTCGCGACATGGGTGTTGCAGAAACTGTTGGTTTCAAACCAGCAGGTGGTGTGCGCACTGCTGAAGACGCAGCAGCATACCTAGCAATGGCTGACGAAATCCTAGGTGACAACTGGGTTGATGCTCGTCACTACCGTTTTGGTGCGTCTAGCCTGCTAACCAACCTACTAAATACATTAGAAGTATCGGACGACGTCGCTGATCCAACAGCGTACTAATTCCAATAATACGTCTGAACGGTAGCACCTAAACGGGTGCTACCAAACCTCTTCTATCCTACTACAACCATGGCTCAAAAGAGCTTGGGAGGCACTAATGTATTTACCACAAGAAATCATTCGTAAAAAACGTGACGGCGAAGTCCTAACCGCCGATGAAATCAACTTCTTTATTCAAGGCGTAGCGAACAACACGGTATCTGAAGGTCAGATTGCGGCGTTTGCTATGACGATTTTCTTTAATGAAATGACCATGGATGAGCGCATCGCCTTAACGTGTGCAATGCGTGATTCGGGCATGGTTATCGACTGGAGCCACATGAATTTCGGTGGTCCAATTGTCGACAAACACTCAACCGGTGGTGTGGGTGACGTAACTTCTTTAATGCTTGGCCCAATGGTGGCAGCGTGTGGCGGTTTCGTACCTATGATCTCTGGCCGCGGTCTTGGTCATACAGGCGGTACGCTGGATAAACTTGAATCTATCCCTGGTTACAACATTACGCCGAGCAACGATGTTTTTGGTCAAGTAACCAAAGACGCTGGTGTGGCGATCATCGGTCAAACTGGTGACCTCGCTCCTGCGGATAAGCGTGTTTACGCGACTCGTGATATTACCGCAACGGTAGACAATATCTCCCTGATTACGGCGTCGATCCTTTCTAAGAAACTGGCGGCGGGTCTGGAATCGCTAGTGATGGACGTAAAAGTGGGTTCAGGTGCATTTATGCCAACTTACGAAGCGTCTGAAGAGCTAGCAAAATCAATCGTTGCGGTAGCAAACGGTGCTGGCACTAAGACTACGGCAATTCTTACGGACATGAACCAAGTATTGGCGTCTTCAGCGGGTAACGCAGTAGAAGTTCGTGAAGCGGTTCGTTTCTTAACAGGTGAATACCGTAACCCTCGTCTACTTGAAGTGACCATGGCTTCATGTGCTGAAATGTTAGTACTTGGCAAGCTTGCTGAGAACACAGAAGACGCACGCGCAAAACTGATGGAAGTGCTGGATAACGGCAAAGCGGCTGAGTGCTTCGGCAAGATGGTTGCTGGCTTAGGCGGCCCTGCTGACTTCGTAGAAAACTACGACAACTACTTAGAAAAAGCAGCAATCATCAAGCCAGTTTACGCAACAGAAACGGGCATTGTCTCTGCAATGGATACACGTGCTATCGGCATGGCTGTGGTTGCTATGGGTGGTGGTCGTCGTGTTGCTACTGATGAAATCGACTACGCAGTTGGTTTCGACGAGTTCATCCGCCTAGGTGAGGTCGCAGACAGTGATAAACCTCTTGCGGTCATCCACGCTCGCACTGAAGAGCAATGGGAAGAAGCGGCAAAAGCACTGCGCAGTGCAATCAAAGTAGGTGGTGAATACACACCAACTCCAGAGGTTTACCGCCAAATTCGTGCAGAAGATATCTAATAGAACAAGCAATTACACAAGGCCTACTCAACCATAATAAAAAGCCGAGTGGGCCTAAGGAACGAGCAATGAAAAGAGCATTTATTTTAGTACTAGACTCATTCGGTATCGGTGCAACTGCCGACGCTAAAGAATTTGGTGATGTAGGTTCAGACACACTAGGTCACATCGCTGACCAATGTGAAAAAGGCTTAGCAGATAACGACAATCGCCAAGGCACACTTCGCCTTCCAAATCTATCGAAACTTGGTTTGGCAATGGCGCATAAAGAATCGACAGGTCGCTTCGCACCTGGACTAGACGCAGACGCTGAAATCATTGGTGCATACGGTCATGCAGCAGAGCTTTCTTCAGGTAAAGACACGCCGTCTGGTCACTGGGAAATCGCAGGTGTTCCTGTTCTGTTTGACTGGGGTTACTTCACTGACAAAGCAAACAGCTTCCCGAAAGAATTGACTGACCGCATTCTTGAGCGTGCGGGGCTTGACGGTTTCCTAGGTAACTGTCACGCGTCTGGTACTCAAGTTCTTGACGATCTTGGTGAAGAGCACATGAAGACTGGCAAACCAATCTTCTACACGTCTGCTGACTCTGTATTCCAAATCGCATGTCACGAAGAGACTTTCGGTCTAGACCGTCTACTAGAGCTTTGCCAAATCGCACGTGAAGAGCTAGAAGATTACAACATTGGTCGTGTTATCGCGCGCCCATTCGTTGGTGCTGGTAAAGGTCAATTTGAGCGTACCGGTAACCGTCGTGATCTTTCTGTAGAGCCACCATCAGCAACGGTTCTTCAGAAGCTCGTTGATGAGAAGCAAGGCAACGTGGTTTCTATTGGTAAGATTGCTGATATCTACGCAAACTGCGGCATCACTAAGAAAGTGAAAGCGACAGGTATCCCTGCATTGTTCGAAGCAACGCTAGAGCAAATCAAAGAAGCGGGCGACAACACGATCGTATTCACTAACTTTGTAGACTTCGACTCAGCTTACGGTCACCGTCGTGACGTAGCGGGTTACGCAGCGGCACTTGAGTACTTCGATGGTCGTATCAACGAAGTGCTAGAGATTATGGAAGAAGACGATGTGCTTATCCTAACGGCAGACCACGGCTGTGACCCAACATGGCCAGGTACTGACCATACTCGTGAGCACATCCCAGTATTGGTTTATGGTCAAAAAGTACCAGCTGGTTCTCTTGGCCGCCGCGAAACATTCGCAGATATCGGTCAAACATTGGCAAGTTACTTCGGTACTTCTCCAATGGATTACGGTAAGAACTTCCTATAATTAGTTAGGTTTTTGAAAACTAGGAGCTTGATTGCTCCTAGTTTTATGTTTGCAGTATGTAAATGCTGCTTGTCGGAAATGAGAATACTCTGGCTTATATCGCCTTAAGCGCGGAGCGCTAGAGAAAGGTTAAGGAAAAGAAAATGGCAACTCCACATATCAATGCTGAAATGGGTGCATTTGCAGACGTCGTACTGATGCCTGGCGATCCACTACGTGCAAAATACATCGCAGAGACTTTCCTTGAAGATGTCGTTCAAGTGTGTGACGTTCGTAATATGTTTGGTTACACAGGCACATACAAAGGCCGTAAGATCTCGGTAATGGGCCACGGTATGGGTATCCCATCATGCTCGATTTACGCGACTGAACTAATCAAAGACTTCGGCGTGAAGAAAATCATCCGTGTTGGCAGCTGTGGCGCAGTGAATAAAGACATCAAAGTGCGTGATGTTGTGATCGGCATGGGTGCATGTACTGACTCTAAAGTGAACCGTATCCGCTTTAAAGGTCATGACTTCGCGGCAATCGCAGACTACAACATGGTTCGTGCAGCAGAAGACGCTGCAAAAGCTCGCGGTATTGACGTTAAAGTTGGTAACCTATTCTCAGCAGAGCTTTTCTACACGCCAGATCCAGAAATGTTCGATGTAATGGACAAGTACGGCATTGTTGGTGTTGAAATGGAAGCGGCTGGTATTTACGGTGTTGCGGCAGAATACGGTGCAAAAGCTCTGACAATCTGTACGGTTTCTGATCATATCAAGACTGGCGAACAGACTACATCTGACGAGCGTCAAACGACATTCAACGACATGATGCTAATCGCACTAGATTCAGTATTGCTTGGTGACGAAGAGTAAGCGACGAAGAGTCATTCTATTTTTCTCTCTCAAGAGCTAAAAAAACAGCCCGCACATTGCGGGCTGTTTTTATATGAGTTGTTAGCGCTACCTAGTTACTTGGTTAGCAGCAGGTTTGGCGCTTTTTTACGACGTATCGGTTGTCGACGTAAAATCAAGATGAACAACATGCCACAGACAAAGCTCATTAAGACCATCATGTACATATAACGATCGCTCTTGCGATAGTGGTGGTCAGAAATAGCCGTCACCCGGCCCGTCTCAAAAGTCACGCGAACAAAACCGATAAGCGCACCATCTGCAAAAACTGGTTCAACCAACTGCTGGCGACCAATGGAAGCTGTTGCCAAAGGCGTATCCAGGCCAAGAACTTCGCGTACCGATAATGCCTCTTCACTAGACGCTAAACGTACACCCTGTGCATCGTAGATTGTTGCATCAAACACTAAACGGTCTTGTGCTAGTTGGTTTGTTAGCTGAAGTAATCGTTCTTGATCTTTAGTTAAAATCATCTCACTGGCAGAAAGAGACGCCTGTGAAATCAAAACTTTGGTGAGTGTTTCAAGCTGTTGTGCTTGAATTTTCTCATTACCCTTACTGATCACAACACTGTTTTTTATTGTGATAAACAACATCACACACAGTAGGATTAGTGCCAGAATTCTTAGGGCATTCCTTACTGAGAACAAAGATTCACTCATGCTCTTTACTCATCCATTTAAAATAAAACAAAGACTTGCCTTTTTAGTTTGTTGAGGTAACGTTTTAGCAAAGTCATAAGGGATTATATACATGGACGCGTCAAAAAGCTTGCCTATCAGAAAACATACGACACTTTTAAAACGATTACCCGAGACTCGATTTGCCTCCCAATTAGATAAAGCAAAAGCAAACTGGATCGTATTTGCTGAGTACCTTTCGCCAAGTCACTTCGAAGACATTGATTTCTTCACCGGCTTTTACAACCCGATACTAGAAACTTGGAAAGTTGGCCAATATGAAGTAGCCCTGATGGCCGGAGAGTTGACTCCTCAACATGAAACGATCTTACAAAGTCTCAACCTAGATTACGCCTCGCTTAATGAAGTGCCCGATCTATCAACCCAAGGGTTGATTGTATTTGATATGGATTCAACGGCGATCCAGATAGAGTGTATTGATGAAATCGCGAAACTGGCAGGAGTAGGGGATGAGGTCGCTGAAGTCACTGAACGTGCCATGCAAGGTGAGCTGGATTTTGAGCAAAGTTTACGTCAGCGAGTTGGTAAGCTCAAAGGTGCCGATGAATCAATTCTTGAACAAGTTCGTTCCCAGTTACCATTCATGCCGGACTTTGAAGCGCTAATTGCGACGTTGAAAGCCTTGGGCTGGAAAACAGCGATTGCCTCCGGTGGTTTTACTTACTTCTCTGATTACATCAAAGATAAAGTCGACTTAGACTTTGCTCGCTCCAATCAATTAGAAATTATTGACGGCAAACTCACGGGTAACGTACTTGGCGATGTGGTAACGGCGCAGATGAAGTCTGACATTCTAGTGGAACTGGCGGATGAATATGAAATTGAGCAGCACAACACGGTTGCTGTCGGTGATGGCGCTAATGATCTTGTGATGATGTCGGTGGCAGGATTAGGGATTGCGTATCACGCAAAACCAAAAGTGGAAGCTCAAGCGCAATCAGCGATTCGCTTTGCAGGGTTGGGCGGTGTGCTCTGTATTTTATCTGGCGCATTGGTGAAGCAGCAAAAGGTCAGCTGGAAAGCTAAACCTTAACCATCCATTCAAAAACACCGCTAGAAAGGCGGTGTTTTTTTTTCAATTTGGTATGACTTTGAATTTACTCGGTTAACTCCAATCTAATTACAACCTCTTCAGTAATGTCTTCAAATTCACTGTAACCAACGAGCGCTGTTAACTCTTTTTCTAACTTGCTCGCTTGATGTACGCCAAATTGGGTTAAGTCACTTAAATCTTGTTGCAGTAATGATGTCATCGGATCGAAAATTGGCGCAGTAGAAAGGCGAATCACGTAAAAGTCACCCATCATTCGCGCTTTCTTTATAAATTGAATCCGCTCTTTTACGCTGTTGAACTCTTGATGAAGCTTTGACTCAATACCTGTAATTTTATTGCCTACTTTTGCGGCGCTTATGTAGATATCCTGATGTCTGGCTTGAGCACCTTCTACACGTTTTATTGGCTCTGCGATTAATGTGCTTGTCCGGCCTTTAAAGATAGGTTCAAGTGACAACAGTTGGTCATGCCCAAGACGGGCAAAAAGCTCAATGTGTTTAGGTAGCGGCAAGTTCACCCCGATAACGGGGGTTTTGATTGAAGATGACGTACTCTTACTGATAAAAATGGGCGTGCTCAGCGTACGCGAGAGCAACATGCAGTGCAGCCTTTCAAGTAGAGCATTACTTGGTAGCGTCTCTTTTTGCGGGATTAGCTTGTCTTGATTGTGCTCGATAATGCTGTTGAAAAAAGCGATTACCTTCATGGTTTGGCTGCTTTCATCAATAACTAGCTGCACGCTACAACCATCTGGGCTTACACGAATTACTCGATATGGCACCGACATTAACGGCAATTTTTTATCGTAGAGTTGTAATTCTCGAAAGTTGATTCTTACCTCTTGCCCAGAACGTAACATCGTGGGCTCACTTAGCCTAATTCCGAGTCCTCGTTTGGAAAGGTCAACAGTACAGCCGCCTGTTTTAGTTTGTCCTGAGTACAACTCTAAAGGTGTTTTAAAACGATAACGAGGCTCTTTACGACGAGACTTTGCATCAAAATAAATGCCCTTTGGATTGCCGATAACTCTTCTCGGATGACGAAACGCGTTTAACGTATTAGCGGGTAAGCGCGGCTTTTCAGTTAGCAGGTAATCCTGCCCTGATTTTTCGTCAGCAATTTCTTGCAAAATACCAATATGAGTCAGTGATTGAGACGTTTCTGCCAACTCTGGAGAGAAAGCTGCTAGGTCTTCCTGCTCTTGCTCTGATAGTTCAAAGATTGAAATTCTAAAGGCGCGCCAACTCTCTCGTTTGCCACCTAAATGCCAAAATAGCTGGCGCTGTTCGCGAGTTGCTTCTGGGCGAAACATCGAATAGAAATAGGTTCGATTCTCGTGCTCGTGAGTAAATGAATAAAGGACATTGGTTGTTCCTTTAACACCAGGCTTAATGAGTGACGCGATGCGTTGCTCGTTGAATAAAGAACCAAACATTTGCTGGTTTCTCTCATCGTGCCAGTATTGCCAAAGCTTTTGATTGTTTGGCGTTAACATTGCTAATTTTAGGTCACTACCATCAAAGAATAGAGGCAAGCTGCTGGTGTGCTTTAGTGCGATATGCTCATAACCGCGAGTTCGAGCTCGAATAATCTTGTCTTGATTGTCGTGACGAGCCCTTTTAGCAGCACTGTTGAGCGCTTCATCTATCACTCGGGTGACGACATTGGTGTCAGTTAAGCGTATGGTTCTGAGGTATCGAACTGAATCATTTTCGTAACAGTCATCAACCGCGAGTATGCGGTATGCAAGCGGTTTCTCTATACCTGCAACGTTAGATTTGCTGGCAAATTCAGTAAACGTGACCTGAATAATTTCCCCAAGGTTATATTTAAATGCGCTAGGGACTTTAAACTTTGCGCCAGAGCTAGATAAATCAATGCTTAATCCATGAAGAAGCTGTCCTTTAGAACGGCAAATTTCAACTTGAGATTGGACTTTCAAGCGTTTTTCTTGGCGCTTTAAATCGTAGCCTAGGTGAACGGGTTCTGCTAAGAACGGGCTTTTAGGATCCGTTAACGATTGCGTTTTTTGCTGAGTAAGGCGCTTGCTCATTACGCGAAAGTTATTTCGCGTGTTGACCAATGCTTCCCACATTCCTTCCGTGTAGCAGCCAAACTTTTTGATGTTTTTATGGTAAGCGTTGAAAGCAACATCATCCAACCAATGTGGAATACCATCCAAAATATACTCGCGACATTCGCCTTGAACGCGACCTCGCAAATCAATACTTTTTTTGCATGGAGCCATTAAGCGGTTAAGTTCCATTTTAACCAAAATTTTGGCCGAAGGCGGCTCTTCCTCGGTCAGTTGGCCAAGGACAAAGTCAAAGTCATTCGTACCGTAAACGGGAATGAGTCGTTCTGCGAGCGAGAGAATTTCAGATTGCTGCATTATTTCTGTTAGAGTATGTCGTTACTTTAAATTGTATCGGCTAAGCGAAGTAATACTTAAGTATATCAATAGTTCATTTCAGTTCAGGTCTGACTTGGCTGTGCTTAGTCACATTTGTAGAAAAAATTGAGGCATCATGGCGAAAGCAAAACGAGCGTATGTTTGTAATGATTGTGGCGCGGACTTTCCCCGTTGGCAGGGGCAGTGTAACGCATGTGGTGCATGGAATACGATAACAGAAGTACGTATCGCTGCATCGCCAACCGTTGCTCGCAATGAACGCTTAAGCGGCTACGCTGGTTCCGCAACAGAAGCTACGGTTCAAACGCTATCCGAAATTGATCTGCAAGAAGTACCTCGCTTCACCAGTGGGTTTAAAGAGCTTGACCGCGTGTTGGGTGGTGGGGTTGTGCCAGGTGCCGCAATTTTGATTGGTGGTAACCCTGGTGCAGGTAAATCAACCCTTCTGTTGCAAACCATGTGTAGTTTATCTGCGCAAATGCCAACGCTTTACGTAACCGGTGAAGAGTCATTACAGCAGGTGGCAATGCGTGCTTCCCGATTGGGCTTGCCGAAAGATCATTTAAAAATGCTATCGGAAACGAACGTCGACAAAATTTGCCAAATCGCCGAAAAAGAGCAGCCTCGTATAATGGTAATAGACTCGATTCAGGTGATGCACGTTTCTGATGTTCAATCGTCGCCTGGCAGTGTTGCTCAGGTACGTGAATCTGCGACGGCTCTGACACGATACGCAAAACAGAATAATGTTGCGGTATTTATTGTTGGTCACGTAACAAAAGATGGTACCCTTGCGGGCCCCAAAGTTCTTGAACACATTATCGACTGTTCGGTACTACTCGATGGTGGAACGGATAGCCGATTCCGCACTTTGCGTAGTCATAAAAACCGTTTTGGCGCTGTGAATGAGCTTGGTGTCTTTGCAATGACAGGCCAAGGATTGAAAGAAGTGAGTAACCCATCAGCGATCTTCCTTTCTCGTGGTGAAGAAGAAACATCAGGCTCTTCCGTCATGGTGGTTTGGGAAGGCACGCGCCCTCTGCTAGTAGAGATTCAAGCGCTGGTGGATTACTCGCAGTTAGCCAACCCTCGTCGTGTTGCGGTCGGCTTGGAGCAGAACCGCCTATCACTTTTGCTCGCTGTGTTGCATAAGCATGGTGGCTTACAAATGGCAGACCAAGATGTCTTTGTTAATGTGGTTGGCGGTGTTAAGGTGACGGAGACGAGCGCTGATCTTGCTTTAGTTATGGCGCTTTTATCGAGTTTTCGTGACCGTCCACTCCCTAAAGATGTGGTGATTTTTGGTGAGGTAGGGCTTGCGGGCGAAATCCGTCCAGTGCCAAGTGGGCAAGAGCGTTTGAATGAAGCGTTCAAACATGGTTTCAAGAAAGCCATCGTGCCAGCAGCCAACATGCCGAAAGGTGGCATCCCTGGCATGCAAATTCACGGCGTTAAGAAATTGTCGGAAGCTATAGAGGCTTTTGACGAGCTGTAATGCTCATAAGAATGGTATTTGTGCAATCACAAACTGTTCTATTCGTCCTCAATAAAATGCGAATAAAGTACATAAATTGCTGTGTTTGACTATGCTTTGGGGACGGAAATTTCACGTTAAAATTTTTTTTCTTCCATCCGCACGCAAGGGTATCAGTATTGACAGAATGTGATATACTCTGCGCGCACTTTATACCTTATTAACAGAGTAAGACAATGACTGATTTATCAAAATACAGAAACATTGGTATTTTTGCTCACGTAGACGCGGGTAAAACTACCTCTACAGAGCGTATCCTAAAGCTAACTGGTAAGATCCATAAGATCGGTGACACTCACGACGGTTCAACTACTACTGACTTCATGGAGCAGGAAGCTGAGCGTGGTATCACAATCCAGTCTGCAGCAACAACTTGTTTCTGGAACGATCACCGTCTAAACATCATCGATACTCCTGGACACGTTGACTTCACTATCGAAGTTTACCGTTCTCTAAAAGTACTTGACGGTGGTATCGGTGTATTCTGTGGTTCTGGTGGTGTTGAGCCTCAGTCAGAAACTAACTGGCGTTACGCTGACGAATCACACGTATCACGTCTGATCTTCGTTAACAAACTAGACCGTATGGGCGCAGATTTCTACAAAGTTGTAGATCAAGTACAGAACGTACTAGGTGCTACACCTCTAGTTATGACTCTACCTATCGGTATCGAAGAAGATTTCGTAGGTGTTGTAGACGTACTAAGCCAACAAGCTTACGTATGGGATGAGTCTGGCCAACCAGAGAACTACGAAGTTCAAGATATTCCAGCAGACATGGTAGAGAAAGCTGCTGAATACCGTGAAATGCTAATCGAAACTGCTCTAGAGCAAGACGAAGATCTAATGATGGCTTACCTAGAAGAAGGCGAAGAGCCATCTCTAGAAGACATCAAACGTTGTATCCGTAAAGGTACTCGTGATCTAGCATTCTTCCCAACTTACTGTGGTTCAGCGTACAAGAACAAAGGTATCCAACTTATTCTTGACGCGGTAATTGATTACCTACCATCTCCAACAGAAGTTGATCCACAGCCTCTAACTGATTCAGAGACTGGTGAGCCAACTGGTGAAGTTGCGACTGTATCTGCAGACGAGCCACTACGTGCTCTTGCATTTAAGATCATGGATGACCGCTTCGGTGCTCTAACCTTTATCCGCATCTACTCTGGTAAGATGAAGAAAGGTGACACAATCCTTAACTCTGCAACTGGTAAAACAGAGCGTATCGGCCGTATGGTTGAGATGCACGCGGACGAGCGTAACGAGATCGATTCAGCACAAGCTGGTGACATCATCGCTGTAGTTGGTATGAAGAACGTTCAAACTGGTCACACTCTATGTGATCCTAAGCACGAATGTACTCTTGAGCCAATGATCTTCCCAGATCCAGTAATCTCTATCGCAGTTAAGCCTAAAGATAAAGGCGGTTCTGAGAAGATGGGTATCGCGATCGGTAAAATGGTTGCAGAAGATCCATCATTCCAAGTTGAGACTGATGAAGATTCAGGCGAAACTATCCTGAAAGGTATGGGTGAACTTCACCTAGACATCAAGGTAGATATCCTTAAGCGTACTTACGGCGTTGAGCTAGAAGTTGGTGCTCCACAGGTTGCTTACCGTGAAACTATCACTCAAGCAATCGAAGATAGCTACACGCACAAGAAACAGTCTGGTGGTTCTGGTCAGTTCGGTAAGATCGACTACCGCATCAAACCAGGTGAGCCAAACTCTGGCTTCACGTTCAAATCAACAGTTGTTGGTGGTAACGTACCTAAAGAATTCTGGCCTGCAGTTGAGAAAGGCTTTGCGTCAATGATGGAGCACGGTGTTCTAGCTGGCTTCCCTACTCTAGACGTTGAAGTTGAACTATTCGACGGTGGTTTCCACGCAGTTGACTCTTCAGCTATCGCTTACGAAATCGCAGCGAAAGGTGCATTCCGTCAGTCTATGCCTAAAGCTGGCGCGCAACTTCTTGAGCCAATCATGAAAGTTGACGTGTTCACTCCAGAAGATCACGTTGGTGACGTAATCGGTGACCTTAACCGTCGTCGTGGTATGATCAAAGACCAACAAGCAGCGTCTACTGGCGTACGTATCAAGGGTGATGTACCTCTATCAGAAATGTTTGGTTACATCGGTACTCTACGTACTATGACTTCTGGTCGTGGTCAGTTCTCTATGGAGTTCTCACACTACGCACCATGTCCAACAAACGTTGCAGAGCAAGTAATTGCTGACGTTAAAGAGCGTAACGCTAAGAAGTAATTCTTAAGTTAACTCTATAACTTGAAAGCCCCGCTTAGTGCGGGGCTTTTTGTATTTAGCAGTCTTATACGCAGAGCGTGTTTGTTTTATTCCTATTTAGCGTTTGTTTTGACGATTGTTATGATGCCGTTCTAGTACTGTTGCCTTTTAGGTCAATGGTCTTAAAGTCTGGTACCACTGACTTTTCAAATATTTCTATTTCTTCCTTCAACCATTGCGCAAACAATTGAGCTTTAGGTCTTTTTAAGTAGCCTTTTGGCGCACACAAGTAATACGCAAAGTTGGGCTTGATAGCGATATCTCCAATTCGGACCAATTTGCCAGAACGAAAATATTGATGGGCTAAACTGTGTTTTACTAATGCCACGCCTTGAAGTGATAGTGCAGCCTCAAGCACGAGATGTGATCCACTGTATTTTAAGGTAGGCTTTGCTGCGCAGTGACCCAAGGTTGCTAACCACATATTCCAATCAAGATCAGGCCAAACATCTTCAATCAGCTCAGCTTTGCTTAAATCCTCGATGTTATAGATCCCGTGCTCTTTCTGGTACACCGGATGACAAGCAGGATAAAAAGCTTCGTCCATCAGCCATTGTGATTCTAAATTGGGATATTTTCCTAAACCGTAACGAACACATAAATCTATCTGACTATCTTGAAAAGACACCAAATCATTGGTTGGTTCTAATAGCAAGGCGATATCAGGGTGACGCTGGCGAAAAGCCGTAATTTTCGGGACTAACCAATGATGAGCGAAAGAGGGGAGTGTTGATATCGAAAGGTGGTTCGGGTTTGGATCTTGATTGACTAATCTAACCCCTTGCTGCAAATGAGCAAACCCTCTTTCTGCCTGACTAAACAGTAGCTCTCCCTCTGGTGTGAGCACGATTTTTCTGTGCTGACGAACAAATAGGTCCGTGCCTAAGAACTCTTCTAAATGACGAATTTGCTGACTAATGGCCGCTGGCGTAACAAACAGTTCTTTTGCTGCCGTTTTAAAGCTTCCTTCCTTTGCTGCAACGAAAAAGTAATACAAGCCCTGTAAGGGAGGCATTCGATCTTTCACATTAGTTTTCCTTAACTCTATGGCAGATTCTATCGTTTGAGGATATCAGCGTAGTCGCTGATTATTAAGTGGTCAACATTGTATAGGGAACTTTGAAATGGAAAACATGACACACACTTGTGAGCGTACTATACCTACTGCCCATCAGAGCGGGTTACAGTTAATTTATTCTAAACTGGCGGCTTGGAGAAGGAACTATAAGACACGTCGTCACTTGAGAGAGTTACCAAAGCACCTTTGGGACGATATTGGATTAGGTGAAAGGGAGATTAGTTGTGAAGTGAGTAAGCCATTCTGGAGAGAGTAGTCTATGAGTTTGATTCAAGCTCAAAGTTAAGTTGCACTCCCCAATGGTGTTGAGGAGTGCAAGCAAAATTACAAGTCTTCTTCCCACACGACCAATTCATCTTTTGGCCAATTGTGGCCTATCTCATGATACTTTTGTTCGAGCACATGACGTTTAATTTTAAGCGTTGGCGTCAGTACGCCATTTTCTATACTCCAAGGTTCTTTAATCATTAACACACCTTTGATTTGCTCATGAGAGGCGAGTTCTTGATTCATCCTGGCAATAACTTTACGTGTGGTACGTGCGTATCGCTCTCGATCAAAGTTAGGGAAGTCATGTGGCACAACCAAAAGAATTGGAGCGGGTAGCCCTAAACCGATGAGACACATCATCTCTACGCGACTGTACTCGAAAAGCTTTTTCTCGATAGGAACCGGAGAGACAAATTTACCTTTGGCGGTTTTGAAGTTATCTTTTTTACGGCCTTGAATCGTTAGATAACCATCTGAGTCGATAGCGCCGATATCGCCTGTGTGTAGCCAGCCCTCTGAATCAAAAGACTCTTGGGTGGCAATATCATTTTTGTAGTAGCCAGAAAATAGCCCTTTGCCACGCACCATGATTTCATCATCGGCTGCGATTTTTAACTCAATGCCTGGCCCTGCATTACCGACACTACCAATTTTGTCAGCTCTAAATGGGTAGTTGAGCGTGCTGTAGGCAAATGATTCCGTCATCCCCCAAGCCTCTGTGATATCAAGGCCCACTGAGTGGTACCATTCCAACAACGCTGGCGAGACAGGTGCAGAGCCACAGCCTAATACTCGAGCCTGATCTAAACCTAGACCATCTGCTAGCTTTTTCTTGATCAAAGAATTGACGAATGGGATTTTCAACAGAATATTGAGCTTCTTCTGTGGAAGTTTGTCTTGAATACGTTGCTGGAATAGCGTCCATAATCGTGGGACGGAGATAAACAGAGTTGGTCGGTGCATCTTCACATCTTCGATAAAAGTGTCCAGTGACTCTGGAAATGCTGTTGGCACGCCACCCATAATCGATGAACCGAAGATATAAACACGCTCTGTAATATGAGCGAGCGGTAAATAAGAGAACAATCGGTCGTTTTCTTGGATACCAATATGATTGATCAGTTGCTGAACAGACCAACTGAATGCGCCGTAAGTTAGCATCGCACCTTTCGGTAACCCTGATGTGCCTGAGGTATACACCAACGACATTAGCTTGTCATCGTAATGCTGCGGACGCTCTTCACTTGGCACTGCATCAGCAATGAGCGCTTGGTATTCGTGCTTACACTTAGGTGCCGTGTCATAAGGTAGAGCGATGCTAATGAGTTCAGGCATAGCATCAATGACTTGCTGAGTTGCTTTGGGATCATCGAGTTTTCCGCCAATGATCGCTTTACTTTCACTATGAGTCACACAGTATTCGATGGTGTCTGCACCGGCGGTAGGAAAGATTGGCACACTGACATAGTCACCAAGCATCATAGCAAGATCGCAAATAAACCATTCTGCACAGTTTTTAGATACTAACGCGACTTTGTCGCCAGGCTTTACACCAAGCGAGCGTAGTGCGCTGACAAGTTTTAAGGCTTGATCTGCAACATCAGAGAATGTGTACTCAACAAACTGTCGGTTAATAATTTGTTTTAGGTAGACCTCATTTGGACGCTCTTGAGCCCATTTGAGGATCATTTCATTTGGTGGTGGGAGAGCGCAACCAGCAGCGCTATTTAGATTCGGCTGATTCATTTTAAGTGACTCCATGTCTTCTCATTGTATTTATAATTGTTAACGCATTGTTAACTTTAGCATGTTAAATCGCGACACGGGAATGCATTTTGATGAAATATGTGGGGAAGATAGCGTTAGTTGTCCTGACAGTTGCTACAAATAAAGCCTAAAACTGCTGTCGATAATTTGCTGGAGACAGACCTGTTTTTTTCTTAAAAATTCGAGAAAAGTAAGAAACGTCTCGATACCCGCACTGATAAGCAATGTAAGCAATTTTCATCGATTCATTTTCAATTAGCATTTTCTTAGCTAATGAAATGCGTTTCGCCGTGACATAATCACGAAAACACATACCCACTTTACGGTGGAAAACTTTGGAAAAGTAGTTCGGCGAGTAATGGCAAAGAGCGGCTGCTTCCTCTTCTCTTAGGTCCTTATGAACGTTATTGGCGATGTAATGGACTACGTCTGAAAAGTTTGACTTGCCGCTTCGAGAGAAAAGTTTATCTACCGAGATTTGTTCTTCGTCTACTTTACTATGCAAAAAGTATTTCAATTTTATCTGTGAAAGCCAGATAGGAAGAGTGAGCTCGTTCAACTTATAATATTCCGCACAAATATGCTTGGGCGGCAAGTGGGGAACCGTATCTTTTGGAGATACGACGATTAGTTTTTTGTCGAGGTTTTTACAGAGCGTTATAACACCTTTCAAGTGCTCTTGATGATCACAGGTTATGTAGTAAAAGAAATAGCTATGTTCTTTATCGCTGAGGACTGAGATATCTTTACTGCAGTCCATAATGTCAAAGCACCCATCAAACTCACAACGAAATTGTTCCGGCAGCGAGCAAAGGGTCTCTCCTATCCAGTAAGCTTTGGTCTGTTTATCCATATGAATCCTGCTCAGTACGTACTACACCAATGTTAGTATGCATTGAGGTCAGTCGAGCCTCATTCCTTGAGCTTCAGACCTCACCCTTTCGTTTATTAAGCTTAGGCTTATATAGTCATACTGCAAGTGTGAAATGTGTCACATAGCTTACAGTGATGTGTCTTATTTATGATACATTTCGCCTCTGAAGCGCAGACAGGCAAGAAAGTACTAACCTTTGGCAAAAAAGTCCTAACCCCCCTAATTCTTGATGACTAATGTTTAAGCATGATTCGGGTGTATATGATACCTGCGTCATGGACAAGCGAGATTTGGTTAAATAAAGGGGATAATCTTATGGATAACTTTCGCAATCTAATCAAGGACTTCATGGAAGACGAAGAGGGGCTAACACTTTTGGAGTACATCCTAGGTGCGGCACTAATTGTTACTGCATTCTTGACTTCAGGCTTCTGGACAACCTTGTCTAACAAGTTCACTTCAGTAGCTGGTCGTATTAGCTCTTCGTAATGGTTAGCGAGTTAATTATTTGGTCATTACTTATTGCGATTGGAGTTTCAGACGCACAGAAACACAGAATACCGAATAAAGCGGTGCTTATGCTTTTGGTTGCAGTAACTGCAAACGTAATTTACAACCCAGCCACAACTGGTTTGGATCATTTATATGGTGGGTTGGTTGCGTTTGCGGTGTGTTTCGCGCTGTATCTTTTCAAAGTAATGGCTGGAGGAGACGTTAAGTTACTCGCCGTCATAGGGGCATGGTTGGGATTGAGTAACCTTGGGGAAGCGTCTACCGGGATAATACTCGCTGGAGGCATTGTCGGCATTTTTTATCTAATGCTACATGTGTCATCGACTAGTGTTGCTCTATCACATCAGATTAAAGGGTATTGCTTAGAAAAAGTAACACCAGGTTTTAGGTCCAGTAAGCCGTTAGTCATTCCATTCGCGCCGATAATCGTAATTGGATTAGCTTATTTTTCCTATACCCACTAAATAAAAATAATAAATGGCATGCAGCATCAGTTGGCTAAGCAACTTCAAGGAGGGGAAGTGTGATGGGCTCTGTGTATTGGGAAAAACTCGTGCCACAAATAAATCCACCAAAAGTACCTTCATCGGTAGAAGGTCTTGGCATACCGGCTTCAGTCGTTGAAAACTTAGTGTTGAAACACCTGTCAGCTTATCCGAAATGTGATTTGATCGAGTTAACACAGCGGTTATGTGTGGTTTCAAATATTGTTGAACTTGCTTTGGCGCAGTTGAGGAAACGAAGCTGGGTTGAGGTATATCAGCCTACATCTGAGAAGCTAAACCATTCGTACTCGAACATTCGTTATAGTCTAACGGAATTAGGACTTGCGGAAGCAGACATTGCATATAGAAAAGATCCATATATCGGTCCTGTTCCAGTTTCTTTGGAAGAGTATTGGACCGTTGTTGAAGGACAAGATCTACGCAAAAACCCTGTTACCCGTATCGATGTAGAGCGTGCATTATCTGATGTTTTTGGCTCGGATCACTTAGTTCCTGTTCTCGGACCTGCTATCAACTCTGGACGAGCTTTGTTGCTTTACGGCCACGCGGGTACTGGTAAAAGTTACGTTGCATCAAGAGTGCTCAATGCAATGAACACTTCGGTGTTTATTCCTTACGCCGTATATGCCGATGGCAACATCATCAAAGTGTTCTCAGAGCATCATCACCGTCGTTTAGACAACTCCCATTCTCAGGTTTTCGTTAAGTTGGAAACCCATTACGACAAACGCTGGGTTCTTTGTGAAAGACCAAACATTCAAGTGGGCGGTGAGCTGACATTGGAGATGCTTGAGGTAAACCACAGCGAGCATAATCGTGTATGGATTGCGCCACTTCAAATGATGGCTAACAACGGAATCTTAGTGATTGATGATCTCGGTCGTCAGTCAATGCCTGTTGATGCCTTGCTAAATAGATGGATCGTTCCAATGGAATACTTATTTGACCATCTGGCGCTGCCAAATGGTCAACAAGTAACGGTGCCATTTATGCTTACTTTGGCATTCTCATCCAATTTTGCACCAAGCAAAATTGCTGACCCTGCTTTTTTACGCCGTCTGGGGTACAAAATTGAGTTTAAGCCACTTGGTGATGATGACTATAAAGCGCTTTGGTTATCGCTGTCCAAAGACTTGCAACTCGCGTTGTCGCCTGAATTTTTTGACACATTAAATCAATTGCACCGTGAAAATAAAATGCCTAATTATCCATGCTTACCTAAAGATCTTTTGGGCATTAGCAGAGACGTTCTCGTTTTTGAAGGAAAACGAAAAGTCGTCTCATCAGACATTTTAACTCGTGCCTGGGGACTGTATTTCACAGTGGATGAATAGGGAGATCTAAATTATGAGTCGGACTCAAGTCATCATGCTATTGCTACTCTCCATTGTTTTCGGCCTTGCTGCCGTGTTGATAGCTAAACAATGGATGGATGGCAGAAACCAACCAACAGTCGAGTTAGAAGAGGTCGAAAGGCATCCCGTTTTAGTTGCCGCCATGGAGCTAGAACCAGGAACTATTCTCTCTGAGAAACATTTGTCTACTAAGCTCATGGAAGTGGACTGGATAGATGATGAAACATTGAAAGTAAAAGAACAGGCATTGGGAAGAATCGTTGCCAATACTATTTACGCGGGTGAACTTGTTAACCCTCATCGCCTTGCCCTACCTGGTGAAGGCGCAACACTTGCTGCATTAATTCCAGAAAACAAGCGAGCAATCACTATTCGCGTAAATGACGTTATCGGTGTGGCAGGTTTTTTGTTACCAGGCAACAAGGTCGATGTCCTGAATACAGTGAGTTATGGACAAGGTAAAAACGCCACAACAAAAACAGTGCTTAAAAATATCAATGTTCTTGCGGTGGACCAAACAGCCAAAACGAATGATAACAAACCTGTGATTGTACGCGCTGTGACTTTAGAAGTAACACCGAAAGAGGCAGAAAAGCTCTTATCGGCGAACAGCAAAGGCGATATACAGCTTGCTCTGCGCAACCCTCATGAAGTGGATAAACCTGTTGTAGCAAGAAAATACACGCCACGACCTAGTGTGACCATTATTAAGGGATCTCAGGCATCCAGTGTCCGAGTCAGCAATTAGGTGAATTATGAAAACAATAATATTACTTGTTAGCCAGTTACTTTTCGTCAGCTTGTCTGTTAACGCAGCTACGGCGCAGTCAGGAAAAGTCGTAACCGTTGCACATCACCAATCAACTCAATTGATGATATCAGGCCAAGCAAAGAAAGTGACGTTAGGGGATCCAGAAGTCTTGGATATTTTAGTGCTCAGATCGAACGAGCTGTTTCTTATTGGTAAGAAGTTAGGTACCACGAATGTGTCGGTGTGGGATCGCAGAGGCCGGTTAATTGAGCAGTTTAACGTGGAAGTCACGCATGATCTAAATACGCTTAAGTCGAAGCTTTATCAGTTCTTGCCGGATGAAAATATCGAAGTGCACAGTGCGCAAGAAAAAGTGGTACTTAGAGGCTTGGTCAGCAGTCAGCAAAACATGGACACTGCGGTCAAAATTGCTGAAACCTTTGCTTTGGGTGAAGCGGCAGATGAAGAAGATGATAGCTCTAAAGATGATGAAAGTATGGTCATCAATCTACTTTCTATTGGTGGTGCTCAGCAGGTGACGCTAGAAGTTACCGTTGCCGAAGTACAGCGCACACTTGTAAGACGCTTCGACTCAAACTTCCACTTTTTCCAAAGAAGTGGGGATTTTACTTGGGGTGGTACGACTGCTGGTGGCGGTATTGATGGCATTGGACCGATTTTGAACGTCCCAACAGTCGAAGATTTCGGTTTTCTCGGATCGTTTATCGACAGTAATACCTTGTTTACCTTTGCGCTTGATGTGGCGAAGCAAAATGGCGTAGCGAAAGTGCTGGCAGAGCCTAGCCTTACCGCATTAAGTGGTACGCAAGCCGAGTTTGTCGCTGGTGGTGAATTCCCAATTCCAGTACCAAATGAAGATGGCATTACCATCGACTACAAAGAGTACGGTGTTCAACTCGACTTTGTTCCGTTTATTTTGAGCGATAAGAGAATCAATCTCAAACTGAACGTCAATGTGAGTGAAATTTCCAATTCTGGTGTGTTGACGTTTAATCCAAACGAAGTGAATGCCACTTTCTTTATTCCACCAATCACAAAACGAAGTGCTGGTACAACGATTGAGCTAGCAGATGGTCAAACCATTGGTATTGCGGGGCTATTGAGTGAAAACGCGCGTAACGTTGCGAATGGTATACCTGGTGCGAGTGATCTACCTGTGTTAGGCCGCTTGTTTAAGAGTGAAGAATTTACCTCTGGGGAAACAGAACTAGTCATTCTGGTTACTCCTCGATTAGCAACCCCAATTGATCGACGTCGAATCACTCTACCAACAGATGGTTTTGTTGCTCCAAACGATGTGGAGTTCTATTTGCTTGGTAAAGGTGCTGAGTTGGATTTCGATAGGTACCAGCTAAACGACATTAGTGAAGAAGATACTAACAACAATTATATTCAATACGGTTCGTCAGAAGGTGGCTCTGAGGGCAAGTTTGGGCACAGTCTATAAGTGGGAGAACAAGATGAAAAGCATAATGATAATGACCATTTGTTTCACATCATTCGGCTTGTTTGGCTGTGCGAATGACCCCGAGCTTGGTATCTCGGTTAGCCAGCTGCGCGCTGAACAAACTCTGAATCCAGAAGCCTGGTATGAGAATTTGGGCTACTTACCGGAAGGTAGTGGTGAGCGCACACAAGTTAGCTTAGAGGTATATAACAACAATGGGGTAGCCAAAGATGATTAAGTGATACGTTCACTTAGGAGGGGCTATGCGAAGGAATATGCATATAGCGCCAAGGAGAGCTCAGAAAGGGATTACCTTGGTATTAATTAGTTTAGTTTTATTATTTTTACTTGGTGTTGCAGCCTTTGGTATTGATTTGAATCACCAAGTACTCAATAAAACAAGACTACAAAACGCGGTCGACTCCGCTGCATTAGCGGCTGCGGTTGTCGTCGATGAAAGGACCGACGCGGCAGATTTGGCTGAGCGGCTTAGTTTAGCGACGCAAGCGGCGAATGATGCTCTGACTCATTCTGCTGCGTCTGATGGTAACCAAGAATTAGTTTACACGGGGGAAAACATAGATGTAACTTTCTCAAATTCGAACGCTAAAGGCTCATTTGTTGAAGCTGGAGAGTTCTCTTTGGGCAGTGACAGCGACATCTATGTTCGTGTTGCCGTTAGTAATGTTCTTTTGACACAGTATTTAAGTGGCATGTTTGGGCTCGACAAAGGGGTGTCAGCAAGTGCTGTTGCAGGACCAAGTGCGCCAAGCATTACTACATGTAACGTGTCGCCTATTGCTATGTGTGGCGATGTAGGCTCAGCTGATCTGGCGTGGGGATACATTCCTTCTTCAAACCCAAACTACAATGGCGCACAAGATCGAGATGCTGACACTATTCATGTATTGAAACCATCAGGGCACACGGATGGTGGCATTGGTTCGGGTAACTACCACCTTTTAGACTTTGGTTCCGGTAAAAATACAGTAAGAGAAATGCTGGCAGGGGATACTGAGGAGTGCATAACAGTCGGTGATTTAGTCACAACAGAGACTGGTAAAGGTACGGGACCAGTAGCTCAAGGTCTAAATACGAGATTTGATGGGGGTAAGCCAGATGAAGGCATTACTTCAGATAAGTACATCGAAGAGTCCAACGTAACATACGACAATTACCAACAACAATATCAGGATGCGGAAGATCCGGCCGTTGATAACGATGCGTTTTATTATGCCGATTATGTCGAAGGGTTAGCCGCTTGTACGGGGGGGCCTGGCGCGTGCAAGTCGCAATATTACCGAGCGGATGGGAAAACCGATCGAAGGGTATTACGAGTGCCGATCGTTCGTTGTGATGAAGCTCCAAAAAAAGGCGGCAAGATGGATTTAGAAGTACTGGGCCTAGGATGCTTTTTTGTTACTCAGGAAGTGCAAAACAAGGGGAATGAATCGGAAATATTCGGTCAGTTTCTAGAGGATTGTACGGTAAAAAATGCGTCGTCTGGGGTAGATCCGGATGAAGATGGAGTTGGGCCATACAAAATCGTTCTATACAAAGACCCGTCAAGTGGAGGGTCTTAATATGATGTACTCCAATAGAAAGCATCAGATGAAAAAGATGGCTAACCAGAAAGGACTGGCAATTATAGAGTTTATTCTTGCATTGCCAGTGCTACTGATGCTGACCGTATTAGTTATCGACGTGAGCCGAGCTTTTATTCAATACACAGAGGTCAACAAAGCGTTGCAAAATGGCGCACGGTATGCCGTGGTTGATACTTATGGCACGTTAGATTTTGAAGGTATAGCTGAAGAATCTGATATTAAAAATGTGGTGATCTATGGCACGCCGAGTGGCGTTGGTACGCCGGTAATCGACTATATTGAAGCTGCTGACATTATTGTGACTCAACCAACGGACACCAATAAGGTTGTCACCATATCGGCTACTTATAATTATGAGCCTATTTTCTCAACCTTACCTTTTACCGGAACCTCTTTGGCTTTCAGTATTGGCTCTTCTGCGTCAATGAGGACTAGCCCATGAAACAATGGATAAGGAAACAGAAAGGACTGACCCAAGTTGAGTTTTCGTTAATTGCACTTGCGGTAATGTTAGTACTGTTCATGATTATTGAGTTTGCAATCTACTTTTATTCAGTGCAAATGGTCAACGAAATTACCAGGCGAGCGGCACGACTTGCCACGGTTTGTTTTATTTCTGAACGTGATGAAATACCTAATCATCAAGCTTTGGAGAGTCTATATCCTTCAGGTTTTACCGCTAATAATTTACAAATCGAATATTTAGACGATACAGGTGCAACTGTTGATGTGTCGGACTTTTTGAGTACTCCACCTGCAGCATCTACAGTGTTAGATGCTCAGTTTTCAAAAATAAAATATGTTCAAGCAAGAGCAGTTGATTATGAATTTAAGTTTTTTGTGTTAGCTGCGCTTATTAGTGCAGTAGGAAAAACGCCTGCTTTTGAAACTGTATTGCCGGCAGAAAGCTTAGGTGTATTAAAGCCTGAAGCTGATAACCCAGCTGTTTATTCGGATTGTTCCGCGGAGTAGCTTTATGTTGAAACCAGTCAAAATGGATAATGAAACACATAAAAGTTTAAAAACTAACTTGATTATTTGGATAGTTTACTCTACATCAAATTTTAAAATTCACATTGCTGATGAACTATCAAGGTGTGTAAATATAAATATTGATTGGATAGAGCTAGATACCTTTAACTTGGACTTTGTGAAAAATAAGCAAGTTCCTGATCTCATTTATATTGAAACCGGTGAAAGCTGGGCTCAGAAAGTGGCTCATGTTTATTCTAGTGACAGCAGTTTACAGCATAATCATACCGCTTTGATTGTATTTGGCGACGAGAACGATACTGCATCCCTTAAAATGGCATTAAGGCTTGGGGCAACAGATTATTTGTCTCGTTCGGTTGATTTTGGCGAGCTATATCCTTTATTAAAATCTACCGCGGATGAAAAGATTGCCAATAAGAAAATGGGCGATCTAACATTGTTTATTAATACAAAAGGCGGCTCTGGAGCAACCACTTTGGCTATTAATACAGCAATAGAATTATCAAGCTATGCTAAGAGTAAAGTGTTGCTCGTTGACTTGGATATGCAGTTTAGTGATGCCGCTGATTATTTAAACTGTAAGCCTAAATACAATATTAATGATGTGATTGATTCTGTTAATGATTTAGATGAATTATCACTAGAAGGACTAGTCTACCAGCATCCTTCAGGTTTGAATTATTTGTGTTTTAACCAAAATGATCCAAAAGGTAATTACAAGCATGCGGTTCAAGTTAGTAAATTATTACCTATTTTGAGGCAGTTTTACTCACATATTATTGTGGATTTATCTCATGGCGTTGAGCACGTTTATCAACAAATTGTTTCTCCGGCAACACATGTTTTTTTGATTCTGCAACAGAATGTTACCTCGGTGAAGCATGCTGTTAGTTATATACGTTCTTTAGAATTAGACTATGGTTTAAGTAGTCATCAGGTTGAACTAATTGTTAATCGTTTTGAAAAGAAATCGACAATATCGTTGAAAGACATTGAAAATGCGGTTAGTGGACATGCAATACACTTAGTACCTAATAACTTTGCTATTGCTATCGAGAGCGCTAATTTGGGCAACCCAATTGTTCAATCTAAGAAAAATAGTGCGCTGAAAGCGTCTTTGGCTGAAATATCGCACTTATTAGAAAGTCCGACCAAAGAGAATCAAAGTTGGATAAAAAAACTATTTTCTTAGTAAGGGGGAGTTATGTTTTTCAAACGGAAAGGCGTCGGGAGTTCTTTCAATTCCGTAGATGAAACAAAAGAATCCAAAGTTGTGAATGTCGAGTTGGCAAAATCTGATGAAGACACGTCAGATGAGCAAAAGTCTTTGTCGCCGGTAGAAGCCAAGATGAAAGCGATCGAGGAGCAGAAAAAGCAATTAGAACAAGATCTCTCGATAAAACACTACTACCACAAGAAACTACTGGATACCTTGGATCTCGGGCTTCTATCGCACTTGCAAGAAGATCGCGCGAAAGAGGAGTTGCGCGAAGCGGTTGTTCAGCTCATCGCGGAAGATCAAACACACCCATTGAGTTCAGAAGCGCGAAACCGCGTAATACATCAAATTGAAGATGAAGTGTTCGGCCTAGGGCCTCTTGAGCCACTTCTTGAAGATCAAACAATCTCAGATATCTTAGTAAATGGCCCGAAAAATATTTTCGTCGAACGTTTTGGTAAGTTGGAGAAAACACCGCACACCTTTTTAGACGAACGCCATTTGCGCAACATTATCGACCGTATTGTAAGCCAAGTGGGTCGAAGGATCGATGAGGCTTCACCCATGGTGGATGCTCGACTAAAAGATGGCTCACGTTTTAATGCGATTATACCTCCTCTTGCTATTGATGGGCCTTCAGTTTCTATTCGACGTTTTGCGGTTGAACGTTTGAATATGGATAACCTATTAGAACTTGGATCGTTGTCTCCTGAAATGGCGAAGTTTCTTAATGCGGCGGTTGTGGGGGAAATGAATATCCTGATTTCTGGTGGTACAGGTTCTGGTAAAACAACCACGCTAAATATTTTGTCGAGCTTTATTCCTAGCGACCAACGCATTGTAACCATTGAGGACTCGGCAGAGTTACAACTCCAACAGCCACATATTATCCGTTTGGAAACACGTCCTTCCAATATCGAGGGTAAGGGTGAAATTTCTCAGCGTGATTTAGTAAAAAACTCACTACGTATGCGTCCCGATCGGATAGTTGTTGGTGAGGTTCGTGGCTCAGAAGCGGTGGATATGCTATCCGCAATGAACACGGGTCATGATGGGTCTTTGGCTACTATCCACGCGAATACACCAAGAGATGCGTTGAGCCGGATTGAGAATATGTTCTCGATGGCAGGGTGGAATGTGTCGACAAAAAACTTGAGAGCGCAGATCGCGTCTGCCATCAATATTGTTGTGCAAATGGATCGCCAGGAAGACGGTAAACGTCGCATGGTTAGCGTACAAGAAATCAATGGCATGGAAGGTGACGTTATTACCATGTCGGAGATCTTCACCTTCCAAAGAAGAGGGGTCGATCAAGAAGGCAATGTGTTAGGTGATTACATGGCTACAGGGATTGTACCAAGCTGCCATGACCAATTAGTAAAACGAGGCTTAGACGTACCATTTGAAATATTCAATGAAAAAGCCCGTTAGGAGATTGCTATGGATAGTCAATTCCCCCTTTTTCTTGTACTGCTGTTTTTGTCCGTATTCTTTATTAGCCAAGCGTTAATTCTGCCTTCTGCGGGTAAAAAGGTTAAGCATAAGCAATTAATCAAGCGGATACACGAAAGCCATAAACATATTGATCAAGAGAGTATTTCTTTATTAAGGGAAAACTCGCTCAAGAATCTATCGCCATTAGAGCGATGGCTTGTGAGGTTTAGCCTGTTCGATAACTTTAAGAAGAAGTTGGAACTGGCTGGGATACACATGGGGTTCAGTCGGTTTATTTTCCTCACATTCCTCGGAGGGACTGCGGTTGGTCTATTTCTGTTCTTGTTCGGGCAAGTTTGGTACCTCTGTGCTGGCGTTGCGTTTGCTTGCTGGGTGTCTGTTTACTTCTACATACAGAAAAGGATTGCTGATCGTTTAATGAAATTTGAAGAGCAACTGCCAGAGGCTCTCGATATCATCAAGCGAGTTTTGCAGGCAGGGCAGCCAATTACGCAGGGGTTTGGAGAAGTAGGCAGAGAGGTTAGTGCACCGCTTGGTCCTGAGTTCATGAATACCTTTAACTTACTCAACTATGGTTATGACCTCCGCTTGGCGATTATGCAAATGTCGGAGAGAACTCCTACCGTATCTATGCTTGCTTTCTCCAGTGCTGTGTTACTGCAAAAGGAAACGGGTGGTAACTTAGTCGAAAACATTGAGAAGCTCTCCCATATCCTACGTGCTCGTTTCAAACTCGCTCGAAAAATAAAAACCATTTCGGCGGAATCTCGAATGTCGGCATGGGTATTAGTATTAGCGCCTTTTGGTTTGTACGTCATCATTTCCCTTGTTCGACCTGAGTATATTGAGTTACTCCACACGCATCCAATGGGGATCAAAATGGTCATTGGTGGGATGGTAGCGTTGTTTATCGGCACGCTTTGGATTCGTAAAATCGTCAATATTGAGGTGTAGCCATGGAAAGTATTCAAGGATGGTTAAACGATTTTGCTGTCGGCCAAGAAACACTGCTTATGGGGTTGATCCTCATCACTACAGTGTTGGTTGTGATGACGTTAGGCTCGATAATTATCGGGGTTAACTCGCCAATTAAACGAAAGTTAGCCGAATTGTCTGGTGATAAGAAAGAAGTCTCTCATCACAACAAGAAAATGTCAGACACCTTGGAGTCGTTAGCGCCTTTAACTTCCCCAACCAGTGAAAAAGAGCGCCAAACGACACGCAATAAACTGATGCATGCTGGGTTTCATGAAAGCAATGCATTATCGATGTTTTATGCCATTAAATCGGTCACGACAATCTTAGGTGTGATGGTCGCGGCACTGGTGTATTTCTCGGTTCCGGAATCTAAATACCTGTACACGTATATGGCGTTATCCGTATTTATTGGGCTTTTATTTCCTGATTTTATTTTGCGTCGAATGGTGAACAAGCGTCAGCAAGCGATTCGTGCAGGTGTGCCCGACATGCTTGATTTGCTGGTGGTTTGTACCGAATCAGGGCTTGGCTTTAATGCAGCGTTGCGTCGGGTTGCTGATGAACTGGTTATCTCTCACCCAGAGCTTGCTGATGAAATCGATACGGTGTGCAACAAAATTAAAGCGGGCAAACCAATGCCAGAAGCGCTGAGGGAGCTAGTATTAAGGACAGGGTTAGAAGAATTAATGGGGCTGGTAAGTATGCTTAGCCATGCCTCTCGAATAGGGGGGAGTTTAGTCAACTCCTTGCGTGAATATACCGAAGACTACAGGGATAAGCGTCAACAAGCAGCAGAAGAAATTGCTGCAAAAATCCCAGTCAAAATGATGTTTCCAATGGTGCTATTTATTTGGCCTTGCTTTTTTATAGTGGCTATCGGACCTGCGTTAATTTCATTGGCTGAGGCATTTTCTAATTAAAAAGCAAAATAGGGATCGTTATGTGGATTAAGAAATACGTCATCATCTCGTTGTTGGTGCTTACCGCATGTTCAACAACTGAACAGTCATCAGATTTCGATTCAACGCTGTACTCAGGTAAGCCCGTTGAGTCTCTCACTAATGATGAACCACCCAAAACAGAGGAAGAGGCAATCTCACGAGGGGATATTGCATTAAGCAACAAAAATGTCGACTTAGCCTTGTATGAATATATTCGCTCGCTCTCTTTCCCGAATGCGGTCCATAAAGATAAAACCTTGTACACCGTGGGGCGCATCCATTTAGCTAGGGAGAATTCAGAACTCGCCGATAAATCATTTCGAGCATCTTTGGCTGAGAACCCCGATCATATTGGCTCCCTGACTGAGCTTGGTACTTTATACACGAAGCGTGGAGAAAAGGACGTTGGGAAAAGCTACTACATACGCGCTTTGAATGCTGACCAAATTCGCATGGATGGCGATCCTACCATCACTAAAGACAACATTACTGCAGAGAGCGTTGCAACATATCGCTATGATGATAAATCACCAGTCTCTGCTTACTCCGGTCTAGGTGTGCTTTACGACATTCGTGGCGACCACGATATTGCGCAGGCGTTAATTCGAAAAGCGTTGGATATTGACTCAAGAAACGTAAACGCTTTGGTCAGCCTTGGCTACTCCTACTACATGGAAAAAGCTTACTCAAAAGCGGCGCACTTTACTCAAGCCGCACTAAGTATCAAGCCAGGAGATGAGAGAGGAATCAATAATTTAGGTCTCATTGCTTTAGCTAAAGATCAGCCACGACAAGCTCTGAGTATTTTTAGTCGACACATGACAGAGCCGGAAGCACTCAATAATGTTGGTTACTTCTTGATCCTTCAAGGCAAACCAGGCGAGGCGATTCCTTATCTACAACAGGCTATTGATAAGAACCCTGCCTACTATGAACTGGCAAATAAAAACCTAGAACGAGCATTGGCAATGGTGAGAGAGCGAGGGGATACCTCTACCGCGCTTCTCCAATAAATTTGAAGACCCTTTTAAAAGAAAGCCACTCTGCAAGATAGAGTGGCTTTTTCATTTATGGGGAGTAGTCCGTTGCAAAGGTGTTTGTTCAATTAGCCGTCATTCGCTTCTTTCAGGGTAAGAAGCATAGCGCCGTAAAGCCCAACCAACTATCTTCCATAACATCACCGTCAAGAGTGTTGCGAGGTAGCCATCAATCGCATAATGCCAGGCTAAATGTACCGAACCGATTTGAATGATGACTGCGAAAGCGTAAGCAAAGTAGCCGATGGTTTTGTTGAGTCTATAAATTGATAGCGCCATCAAAACAGCAATGGAAACGTGCAAACTCGGCATTGCCGAAATGCCAGAGCCAATACCATTGGCATTCGCGATGTACTCATCCCAAAGATATTGCTGTGTAGGCAATGCCCACAATTGCCCAGCGTCTACATTGGTAAGATATTGGCTTTGGACTTCGAGCGTTTTCATCAGAGGAACAAACTGTTCATCTCCAGTGATAAGCTCCACATAACATGGGCCTGCTGAAGAAAGCAACGTGGCGAAGAAGACACCAAGAATCATCCAAGACAATGCGAACGTGAGTAAAAACTGTTGCCTTACCAACGGGTATTTTTTGTAGATAAGGAAAAAGATGAGTATGCCCCACATACAAAAAAACCATGCGTTGTAGGCTACATTTAGCCCTAATGAGGCCCAAGCATTGGAGAATAATGCATGGGTCAACTCCCACGGAGCAAACCCGAAGTGTAGCAACGAATCAATATTCGCAAAGGTCAGATCCCACTTGAATGGATTGATGATTGGAATCAGCGATTTCAAAAACGTGTGGTTAGAGAAAATCAGGTTGAGTGCCATCATCGAAACAAACACTGATACAGGTCGGTACAGCGGAAAAATAAGATGCTTCAGTTTTCGTATGAAGCGCTTTGCTGGCTGTTTTTCTTTGCGCAGTATGAGATAGAAATAATAGTAGATACACCAGCTTAAACCTGTGACATACAAAGCTTGTATGAGTGTTTCAAGGTAAGTGGTAAAAGAGTAATCGATAGGGAAATCGAGATACAAAGAACAAAGATAAATGACAGCAGTCGAGATAAAGCAATAGGTGTAGAAAATCCTATCGTTCAATAACTCATTCTTTACTGATGTGAGTAAAGCCGATGCTTTTTGCTGCCAGCTAAGGTTGAGCTCGTAATTGTTGTCTTGTTCCATTGATGATCCGTCATCTCTATCCTTCCAATATCATTAAGCTTAGTTGAGAAAACGGGCACTCGTATTTGAGTGCCCGTGGTTTATCTGGATTCAATAGTTGGCGTATCAGCAGGCTAAATCATGCCCGTGACAAGGCCTGCCGCCACAAAAAACACGATCATCCACAGAACCGATAGGTTGAGCTTTTTGTGTAGATAAAAACCTGCAACCACTAACGCCATGTCGATGGGAGCAACAACTGCGCTGCTAAATACTGGCTGGTAAAGTGCCGCGAGTAGTAACCCTACTACCGAGGCATTTACACCGTTGATGGCGCCGGAAACCAGCGGTTTGCCTGCCAGTGCTTGCCAGTTTTTAAGAACGCCAAGCAGTAAAAGAAACCCTGGGAGGAATACGCCAAGCGTTGCGATCAGAGCGCCTAAAATTGGCGTATCCGAAAGCTCATAACCGATAAAAGTCGCAAAGGTGAACATTGGCCCTGGTACAGCTTGTGCAGCGGCGTAGCCTGTTAAAAATGCATCTTGGCTGAGCTGGTCGCCAACAATGTTTTGCAGAAGCGGCAGAACCACATGACCGCCACCAAACACTAAGCTACCAGCTTGGAAAAAATCACTAAACAGCCCAAGCAAAGGTAACGTATGAGCCACTAACGGTAAGCCGAGTAAAAGCATCGCAAATAGAGCCAATGCCGCGATAGACGGTTTAAACGACTCGGCTGATGGCGCGGAGTCTTTCTTCAGATATCGCATTCCGACAAAACCTGCTGCGATCAACACGAACATTTGCGTCATGATGCTTGGTGCCACCAGCAACGCAATCGCAGTCGCGATGCACAAACCCGCGGTCAGTTTGCTTTGGCAGAAGTTTTTGTACATGCCCCAAGTCGCATCCGCCACGACGACGACTGCGAGCAGTTTTAGGCCGTGAACGATGTTTTGGAACACTGCGGTGTCGGTGATTTGGCTGCTCACCATCGCCAGCGCCAACATGATGACCACTGAAGGAAGCGTGAATCCGACAAATGCTGCGCATGCGCCACCTAAACCGCCACGTTTATAGCCTAAAGCAAAGCCAACTTGGCTTGAGCCCGGTCCCGGCAAAAACTGACTGAGCGCGACAATTTGCGCGTACTCGCTGTCATCAAGCCATTTCAGTTTCTCAACAAATGTTTGGCGAAAATAACCAATATGAGCCGCCGGGCCGCCGAAGCTGAACCAACCCAGCCAGAAAAAAGTTTTGAATATGGTGAACATGTCGAGCCTGTTTATCTAAAAAGCATTGTTGCTAATTTATCGAATGCTCTAAAATGACTCAAATTGATGATTTTAATTTCATCTATGAATGAAATGGGATGAGGATGTTGGAGTGAAAGAGGACATTCAGTGGCGCAACATTGACTTGAACTTATTGGTGACGTTTTCCTACTTGTATCGCTATCGAAGCGTTAGCGTCGCGGCAGAGAAAAGTTACGTTAGCCAGTCGGCGATGAGTCATAGTTTGTCTCGTTTAAGGTTGTTGTTTGACGACCCGCTTTTTGAGCGAAAAGGGCACAAGATGGAGCCCACCGAGCACGCTCACCACATCGCGCCAACTGTGCATCACTTGTTGGATTCTATCGCCAAAGACTTGCTCACTAAGTCTGCCTTCCAACCTGAAAATTACGCGGGTGTATGTCGCATCGGGTTAACGGATTATGCCGAGTTTATCTTTGCTCCTCGGCTTTATGACGAAATACGCCAGCGCGCCCCAGAGGCGCAGATCAGTTTTATTAACGTCAATCGTAGCAACTACGTGGCATTAACTGAGCATGAAAAGCTCGATGTCATTATTGGCAGCATGCCGGTGTTGGATGACAACTTTGAGAGCTTGTACTTGTACACCGAAAAGCACGTGTGCATGTGTGATAAACAGGTATTGCAAGGGGAAACACAGCTGTCTCTGGAAGCGTTCGCGAACATAGAGCAAGCTCTGGTAAGTCCCGATGGGAGCTTAAAGACACAAGTAGACCAAAAGCTTGCAGAACATGGCTTGAGCCGCAAAGTCACCGTGGCGTCGCGCAACTTTCTCACTATTCGGCATCTATTGAAAAAACGCGATCTCATTGCCATCGTGCCAGAAAAAATGGCATTGGCGGAGGGCTTTTCGGACGATCTCGTTACCGTTAAGCCGCCGATCGCCGTTGCGGATTTTGATATTGCTATGCTGTGGCATTCCAGCCGAAACAATGAAGACAAAGGCATTTGGCTACGCGAGTTGGTTTCTTCGACCATCACCTCTAAATGATAAACATTTGGGGCACTCATGGTGCTTAGAGTTATTTGTTGTTGAACTTCTTACAACCCGCTGAGTTATCGGCGTTATACCGAAACAGTACTGATTGAGCAAAATGAATGTCTTTGGTTGGGGGGGATGTTCCAGATTTAATTCATAAAAGAGATTAATGGAAAAGGTATCATTGAGTTGTACCACGTAGTTTAAGCTCTGTTTGCACGTATACATGAAGAGGTTGTAAGCGTCCATCTCGGTATTTTTCCACCAGTAAGTTCACTCCCTGAGTTCCCATCAACTCAGAGTGAATACGAATTGTAGACAACGGCGGAAAGGTAAAGCGAGCAGTAGGAATATCATTCATACTAATCAACGTAATATCCTCTGGTATCTTTAAGCCAAATTCATGGATTGCACGTACTATGCCAATCGCGATGGAGTCTGAATCAATGAATACTGCTTTCGGGAAGTCACCTTTGGCTAGCATCTCTTTCGCTAAGTTATAACCGGACAAACTAGAGCAGGCACAATAGTGTATATCTTGTTCTGCGACCACGCCTTTTAGATAGCCATAGTCCAAAAACACATTTTCACGAGTGTCAGCTGCGTCGGGCTTGTTTTGACCGCCAATATAACCGATGCGGCGGTAGCCTCGTTGTACGAAGAAATCAACTACTTGCCTACTGATTCGAATAAGGTCGACATCAACGCAATCATAAGGGCAGGTTGGATCTGAAAAGTTTATGTAGCAGATGCTATCGGCTAGACGTTTAGGTAATTTATCTACTACCTTTTGGTCGACATTTCCGACTAAAAGGACACCTGTTATCTTTTTCGTTTCAACATCAATTTCACTGTTATAGCAATTGGTTAGCGTAATACCTAATTTGTCGCATTGCGTTTCAATCCCATGACGAATTGATAAGTAGTAAGGGTCATTCACCTCTGTTTCTTGTTTGTAGTTATATAAGGCTAAAAAGTGATGTTTTTGCTTAACTTCTTTGATGCCTTTCTTCGAGCTACTGGTGCGGTACTCCAGTTTTTCTGCAATTTCCAAAATGCGGTATTTGGTTTCTTCTTTAACGCTCAACGTTGGGTCGTTGTTCAAAACCCGCGATACGGTTGCAAGTGAGACGCCCGCTTCAATGGCGATATCTTTTAGCTTTGCCATGTAAATTTCCCGTCGGCACTGCTCACTGCCCAAGTGTGAGCTCAATAATCTGACTATTTTAAACAGCTACTTAGAGATGCACAAACCTTTAGTAAGACAGTCCTAAACACTTTAAATCAGCATATCAAGCCAACTTGTTTTCATGAAATACACTCTATTGAGTAATAAATAAAGCCGTAAACGTAAGGATTATATTGCTGTAAAAATACTGAAAAACGCGACTGGTTTGGAAACTTGCTACTTGTGGTAACTCTAGTACTTAATAGGACTCGAGCTGTTTAGAGTTTAATCAAGCAAACGTTTTATTGTTCATGTTTATGTTTTGTGTCTCATTTT
This sequence comes from Vibrio sp. Vb1337, assembly GCF_033338715.1. Lineage (NCBI taxonomy): Bacteria > Pseudomonadati > Pseudomonadota > Gammaproteobacteria > Vibrionales > Vibrionaceae > Vibrio > Vibrio sp. Vb1337. Next base: position 58,773 of record NZ_JAWOTD010000010.1, read on the forward strand.
ATAAACAAATCAATAGGAAAGTATTCAACTCTATTTATAATCTCCGCGCTTTTAAAAGCTGTCTAACAGTATGAAAAATTAGGAAATTATAATGAAAAAAGTATTGCCATTATTGGCTTTAGGTGCAGTGGTTGCTTCAGCATCAGTTCAAGCAAAAGGTAACTGGTATGTTGGTGCTGATTTGGTAAATTCAGATCTTAAAGTTAAAAGCTTGTCAAAAGATTTTTCTGCGACAGGTCTTAGCTTTGCTGTAGGTAAAGAGCTTCAATATTCAGAAAACTTCAAACTAGCTTTTGAAGGTGAGTACATATACTTTGGCGACTTTGAAGAAACATTTTCTTACATGGGGTGGCCGGTTAAATTTAGTGTTGATGCTTCTGCGTTCAATTTCAATGCGAAGCCTAAATACCAATTTGCAGGTACAGGCTTCTATGTTGGTGCGATTGCTGGCCTTGGTGTAATGAGTGTTTCTTATGAAGTGAAATCATCTAGCACTGTTACCGATGATGGTCGTGATGTAGGCTTTAACTACGGTGTTGAGGCTGGTTATGAGTTCGCTTCAGGTTTGGTTGTATCTGGTGGCTACCGTGCTTCTTCGGTAAGTATTGATGCCGAAAACGGTGGCAGCGAAGATTTTGATTTTGACAGCCTGTACGTTGGTGTTGATTACAAGTTTTAAGCTCGCGTAAGCAAAACATAGATACTAAAAAGGAGCCGTTAGGCTCCTTTTTTGATCAGATTATCAATCAACTCATAATGGTGATCTTGTACGCCTGCAAGGTTGCCATATTTGGGTTGATGGCGGTCATTTTCTTTCGCGTGTTGCCAGCCAATGGTGTGACGCACAAAATGCTCTGCAAACGCGTGGGAAACTTCCAAGCAACCTGCCAGCACGGTATCAACATAACTTTGCATGATTGGGCTCTTTGCGCATGGTGGTAGTGGCTCGTCTTTTACGTAAACCCAAATGTCATGTTCTTGGTTAAAACTCGCATCTGTTTCGATTTGATCTGGCTGAAGTTGAATACGATGATAACCTCGCTCACGGCGGTCGAATTCTGCGAGCGCTTCTTTATTCACTTCGAGTAAAACGCCATTAACCTGTCCATCGCCTTGGTTCACCACTAATGGAGAGAGGCTGTAGCTGTCGTCAATCTTCCCCCAGTAGCGAACCAACCCATGTGCTATGACGGGAATGGCTTCTCCCGTTTGTCCGGTTAACTTACGCGACGCAGAATTAATCAAACTGCCATAGCCAAATATGTACATTGTCGTTGCATCCCTTAACTGATAGTTGTGCCTCTCATGTTTATACCTAACCCGCATCTGAAGCACAACTTTACCTCTTAAGTATAATCTTAATTATAAACATGTATTTTCTATACATGTTTATGATAGCATCAATATGTAGTTGAGTTAACCAGCATCGAGAGACGCTTGAGGGCAAGATAATGCTGAATATCACCGATAAAAAAGTAGAAGAAAAAATCCCCGCATGGCTGCGATTAGGCTTTCGGCCGTTTTTTCTGTTTGGGTCGATTTACGCCATTGTTGCGATTGCGTTATGGGTGTGGATGTTCCAAAGTGGGCCGCCAAGCGCATTGGCCGTGCCTGCATTGTGGTGGCACGTACATGAAATGTTGTTCGGTTTTTCAATGGCCATTGTAGTTGGCTTTGTACTGACCGCGGTACAAAACTGGACTGGCATTAATGGTACCAAGCATTACATGCTTCTGGCTTTATTTGGCTTGTGGTTAGTGCCCCGCATATTGCTTTGGACACCAGCACCGTTATGGTTAACCAGCAGTATCGAAGCGGTATTTTTACTGTTTGTCGCCTATGAGGTGGGCATTCGTGTGTATCGAGCCAAAGGTTGGCGTAATTTGTTTTTCGTTCCACTGTTTCTTTTGGCCATCTTTGCGAACTTTGCAAGCTACGCAACGATAAAAGGTATGCCGCCCTTTAGCTCTTCAGCGGTGTGGCAAGCAATGCTGTGGTGGTTTACCTTGCTGTTGTCAGTGATGGGCGGACGTGTGATTCCATTTTTTACTGCGCGTCGATTTAATTTCGAAAAAGCGCAACCATTGGCTTGGTTAGAGTGGTTCGCGAACTTGCCATTGGTAATGCTATTTGTGCTGAGCTTTTTCCCTGTGACGTTTGCAGAACTAGGTAGTCCTTTGATGTTGTTTGCAGGTGTTGCTCAGTTGGTGCGTTTTGTTCGCTGGAAACCTTGGTTAACCCTGAGCGAGCCTTTAGTGTGGTCGCTGCATGCTGCGTATTTGTGTTTACCACTAAGCTTAATTTTGCGAGGCGTCTGGGGAGATGCATTTGCCAGCCATAACCTCATTCACCTGTTTGCGATAGGTGCGTTAGGCGGTTTGATTTTAGCGATGATTGCACGGGTGACGATGGGACATACTGGTCGCATGATCTACAAAGGACCAAACATGAGCCTTGCGTTTGCAGCGATTACCGCGGCAGCTTTGGTTCGCAGTTTCGCCGTGATCTTTGACCCAGCGAACATGATGCTGTGGATTGATATCAGCGGCGGATTATGGATTGTTGCGTTTGGGCTATTTGTGTGGCGCTTTGGTGTGATGCTTGTGACCCCTCGTGTGGATGGTCACCCCGGATAAGATTCTAATGTGAGTAGAGAAAAGAGGAGCCGCGTGCTCCTCTTTTGGTTTTTGTTCTTTATAGGTTTAGTGTTTATTCGTCTTCGTCGTCCGCTTTATTCGTGAGTCCCAAGCGTTTAAATAGCCACCACTCTAGACCAAAAATGACAATTAAGGCGATGCAGAACCAGGTGAATGCCATGGTGGAATCCACGCCTGGCATTCCACCAACATTGATACCGAGTAAACCTGTTAAGAAGCTGGTTGGTAGAAAAATCGTTGCTACCAAAGTAAACAGGTAACTGTTTTTATTGGTTTTCTCATCACGATGATGTTTGATCTCTTCTTGGAAAAGCGCCACTTCTCCAAGATAAAACTCAAGTGTTTCATTTATGCGCGTAATATTATTGTGTGCGAAGCGATATTGATGAGGTCTCAAAGCAATCAATTCTGATTCTGACTCCACAAGATCACGGATAGCGTACTGCTGAGGGCGAATAAAACGCTTGATAGAAATCAGTGCTTTTTGAGTCGCCATATGTTTGTACGTCGACTCATCATTCACGTCGAACTGGTTTAGTGTTTCTTCAATTGTATCAAGGTAAATGTCTATTTTACTGTTTAATCCTTCAATGATCTGATGAAGTAAACTGGCAAGACTTTTTGGGCCTTTGTGTTCCGCTAATGCTTGGCGAATCTCCATGATCGCGCGTGATGGAATTTTACGAGTTGAAATGAGTGCGCCTTGAAAGTAGAGAATTCGAATACTAAGCATATCTTCTGGTGATGCATTGCCGTTCATATTGACGCCTCGTAAAATCAACATGAAGTTCTCGTCATCTAAAGGATGGAAAGATGGTCGGCTTTCGTCGGCTAATAGATGATCAACCGTTGCACGAGGCACTTGGTTCTGCTCCAGCCAACCACGAATATCAGGATGCAGCCGTTCGCAATGGTACCAATGCTTAGCTTGAATTTGCTCTGCCGTGGTGGATTGTTGAGTTGCTTCTGGGGTTGAGAAGTCCCAATGTTCAATCATAAAACCCATTTTCTTTTCCTTGTTTGAGCCGATACCAAAATAACCTCAAGATACTTCTTTCGCGAGAATTGCATTGCCATACAGAGGCAATACTCTGAGTACGGTACTCTGAAGTCATTGATGCATTATTTTTCAAATGAGTATGATTGTATTTAACGCCAAATGTCTATGAATAGTTGTTCTTATTTGCAATCGAGTGGAGCGCACCAAGGTGTTGTGCTTAAACAACAAAACAAAAAGCCTACAACTAAGCAGGCTTTATTGTGGGGGAGGGAGGGAGGGGAGCTGTTAGCCAACTTGAGAAAGATTAACCACTTTCTGTTGTAGCTTTTTCTTTAAATAGTCCGTTAAGGCCTGTTTTTCTTCCTCGTTCATGTAAAGACCAAGCTTAGTACGGCGCCATAAAATGTCTTCATCGGTCATTGCCATTTCATGGTTCATTAAGTAATCGATCTCACGTTGGTAAACACCACCTGCTTGTGCCGAGAACGTTTGTCCTAAGTCAGCTTCACTTGTTGTGCCTTCCATTAAGTTCCAGGTTTGGGTACCAAACTGTGTGACATAACGAAGAATCAATGCTTCTGGCGCCCAAGTGTATTTAGCGTGAATTTGTTTAGCTAATTGTTCACGACTACAGCTGAAGTTACCACCAGGAAGGGTTTGGTTGGCCGTCCAGTCTTTACCCATTTCAGGTAGGAACGGAGCAAGTTTCTTCATTGCTGCTTCACCTAACTTACGGTAGGTCGTTAACTTACCACCAAAAACAGAAAGCAGAGGTGCATGGTCGTATTCCGCATCGAGCTCTAGCGTGTAGTCTCGTGTGATTGCTTGCGGAGAGTCAGATTCATCGTCACATAAAGGACGAACACCGCTGTATGTCCAAACTACATCTTCGCGAGTCAACTGGTGGACAAAGTGTTGGTTTACGATATCAATGAGGTAATCGACTTCGTCATCTGAGATCGACACTTCACGTGGGTCACCTTTGTATTCCACATCTGTTGTACCAATGATTGAGAACTTATCTAAGTAAGGAATCATAAATACGATGCGATTGTCTTTGTTTTGAAGAATGTAGGCTTGCGGTTCGTTGTGGATACGAGGAACAACGATGTGCGAGCCTTTGATTAAGCGAATGTTACGAGGAGAGGCTTGCTCTAATCCATCATCAAAGAACTGTTTTACCCAAGGCCCCGCAGCATTGACTAACGCTTTCGCTTTACGTTCGAAACGTTGGTCTGTCATCACATCGTGAATAGTAACATGCCAGATACCACCTTCACGGTGTGCTTTTTCCACGCGGCAGTAGTTGCGCACTTCAGCATGGTTTTCGCGAGCCGCAAGAACGTTCAGTAATACTAAACGTGCATCATCAACCCAACAGTCAGAGTATTCGAAACCCGTTTTCATTTCTGGTTTTAGCAAGCCAGATTTCGCAAGGTTGACGGTTTTACTGCCTTGCAGCGTCGTACGTTTACCCAAGTTATCGTAAAGGAAAAGGCCACAACGAATCATCCAAGCTGGGCGTAGGAATGGGCGATGCGGTAAACGGAAACGCATTGGTAGTGCGACGTGTGGTGCTTTACGAAGAATAACCTCACGCTCTGCGAGCGCTTCCGAAACTAAACGAAACTCGTAGTGTTCAAGGTAGCGTAAACCGCCGTGTATCAGTTTAGAACTTGCTGAAGAAGTCGCAGATGCGAAGTCATTTGCTTCGTATAAGCCAACACTCAAACCTCGGCCAGCTGCGTCTGCTGCAATACCAGCTCCGTTAATGCCGCCACCGATTACGATCAAGTCTAAGGTAGTGGATGAGCTAGTAGTGGAAGCATTATTTTGTATACTCATAAATTTGACCTCTTGGTGAGCGAACGAGCATTTTAGAACATAATGTAATCCTAGCTCAGGTTTCGTTTGTGATCATCTATTATTTTCGTTTGTGAGCGTTTTGTGTGATTTAGACACAAAAAAACCTCTGTCTAATTAAGACAGAGGTCATTTGAGGGGAGTTATACGATTGATGTTACTCGTTTTCGGAGTTTGATTCGTTAGCTTCAACCACTTCAAGTGGGATAGAAGCTTCCTTCAAAATTGACAAGATTTCTTCTGGTGGCTGCTTATTGGTAAAGATCATGTTGAGCTGTGCAATATTGCCTAGTTTCACCATAGCATTGCGCCCGAACTTGGTGTGGTCTACGGCCAGAAATACACTACGGCTATTGTCAATGATCGCTTGTTTGACCCGGACTTCGTGGTAATCAAAGTCTAATAGCGAGCCATCGAAGTCGATACCGCTAATGCCGAGAATACCAAAGTCGAGACGGAACTGTTTAACGAAATCGAGGGTAGCCTCGCCAACAATACCGCCGTCTCTGCTGCGGACTTCTCCACCCGCCAAAATGACTTTGATTTCAGGGTTAGGGAAAAGAATGGTCGCAACATTGATGTTGTTGGTGACAACACGCAACTGTTTATGGTTTTTATTGAGCGCTCGCGCAACTGCTTCTGGTGTGGTGCCGATATCGATGAATAGTGTGGCACCATCTGGAATGTGTTTGACTACCTCGTCTGCAATGACATCTTTTTCATTGAAGTTGAGCGCTTTACGCGTGTTGTAAGATGTGTTTTCAGAACTGAGAGGAATAGTGGCTCCACCGTGATAACGACGAATTTTGTTGTCATCGGCGAGTTCATTGAGATCGCGTCGGATGGTTTGTGGGCTGACATTGAATCTTTCTACCAACTCATCCGTGCTGACATAGCCTTGTTTTTTCACCAGCTCAACAATCTGCTGGTGTCGAGGTATTTGCTTCACTTACCACTCCCTTGTGCATTGGTAACGGCCAATGCTTCAAATTCGAAGCTCTATTGTGCTCGAATTTGCTCGTTGTGAGAAGTAAGCGAGTTCAGGAATCGGGGATAAAGCGCAAAAAGAGCGCACAAATGGCGCTCTTTTTTTCTTATGGAGATGAGATTAATCTTCTTCGTCGTGAAGTTCAGACCAGGTTTGTGCACATTTCACTGCACGTTTCCAGCCCTTGTAACGACGATTGCGTTTTTCTTCATCATCGTGTGGCTCAAAGGTGCGATCAAGTACCGCTTTATTCTGCAACTCATCAATGCTATCCCAGTAACCAACTGCAAGGCCGGCAAGGTAGGCTGCACCAAGAGCGGTAACCTCAGTTACTTGAGGGCGGTGTACTTCTGTGTTCAATACATCGGATTGGAATTGCATTAGGAAGTTGTTCGCTACTGCACCACCATCGACTCGAAGGTTCGCAAGCTTAATGCCTGAGTCAGCTTGCATCGCATCCAGTACGTCACGAGTTTGATAAGCGATGCCTTCCAATGTTGCACGGATGATATGGTTTGAATTCACACCGCGAGTAAGGCCGACAATCGTGCCACGTGCGTAGGCATCCCAGTATGGAGCGCCTAAACCAGTAAATGCAGGCACGACATAAACGCCGTTTGATGTATCCACTTTTGTCGCGAAGTATTCAGAGTCTTCTGCACCGTTTAGGATTTTCAATTCATCGCGTAGCCATTGGATAGAAGCTCCTCCCATGAATACGGCACCTTCAAGTGCATAAGCTGGTTCGCCTGCAGGACCACAAGCCAAAGTTGTTAGAAGACCATGTGTCGAAGTGACTTTTTCTTGGCCCGTATTCATTAGCAAGAAACAACCCGTACCGTAAGTGTTTTTCGCTTGACCCGCTTCAACACACATTTGGCCGTAAAGCGCCGCTTGTTGGTCACCTGCGATTCCAGAAATAGGAATACGAGTACCGCCTTTACCACCGATGTTGGTTTTACCGTAAATTTCCGATGAGCGCTTCACTTCTGGCATCATAGATGCTGGGATGCCAAGCTCATCTAACATTTTTTGATCCCAACATAGATCGTTGATGTTAAACAGCATGGTACGCGATGCGTTAGTGTAGTCGGTTACGTGAACGCGACCTTGAGTCATCTTCCAAACTAACCAAGTATCGACAGTACCAAACAACAGCTTACCTGCTTCTGCGTCTTCTCGTGCGCCTTCAACATTGTCCAGAATCCATTTAACTTTGGTACCGGAGAAGTAAGGGTCAAGCACCAAACCAGTGTTGTCACGTACATAGTTTTCGAGACCGCGTGCTTTTAAATCTTCACAGATATCAGCAGTACGGCGACATTGCCATACGATCGCATTGTAAACGGGTTTACCGGTTTCTTTGTTCCAGACGATGGTCGTTTCACGCTGGTTAGTAATACCAATAGCCGCTAATTGGTCGCTACGGATGCCAGACTTAGCTAGAGCTTCTACTAAGGTAGAGCTTTGTGTTGCCCAGATCTCCATTGGATCATGTTCAACCCAACCAGCTTCTGGATAAATCTGAGTAAATTCGCGTTGCGCGACGCTTACGATGTTCGCATCATGATCAAGAATCACAGCGCGAGAGCTTGTTGTACCTTGGTCTAGGGCAACAATGTATTTTTGCTCAGTCATGGTAAGAATCCTTTTGTTTCGTTATTTATATTTTAGTAAATGTTCGAGTTACGTCAGTTTTAAGCTCTAGCTTCTTCTGTTTCTTCTTCCGTCTCACATTGGTTTGGAATCGTACAACCGTGGCCTTGTTGTGGAAGGTAAGCTGCAATCGCTTTTGGATACAACCAACCACCAAAACACGCACCTGCAATCGGAGCAAGTAAAGGCACGATAAAGTAAGGAATGTCTTTAGCACCTGTCAGAGCGTAATCCCAACCTGCGAAGTAAGCGAACAGCTTCGGTCCAAAGTCACGAGCAGGGTTCATAGCAAAGCCTGTTAGTGGGCCAAGTGAACCACCGATGACGGCAATCAAAATACCGATCAATAGAGGGTTCATTGCGCCACGTGCCGCGCCGTTATTTTCATCGCCCAGAGCCAGAATCGCAAACATCAGTACAGCAGTGATAACGAATTCCACAGCAAAAGCACCAAAGAAAGAGAGAGAGGCATGCGGATAAGTCGAGAAGATACCAGCAGTTGCTAGTGCATCTTGGCTGCTGCGAACGAAGTTATGAGCGATTTCGTAGTCGGTGAAAAGGTTGCTGTATAAGCTGTATACCAATGCAGCAGAACAGAATGCCCCAAGCATTTGAGCGATAATGTATGGCACCACTTTCGCCTTATCAAAACCATGGAACATAGCAAGTGCGATGGTAACGGCAGGGTTGATGTGTGCACCAGAGACGCCAGCCGTACAGTAAATAGCGATGGCGACACCGAAGCCCCATACAATACTGATTTCCCATTGTCCAAATGATGCGCCTGTTAGAACTAAGGCTGCAACACAGCCTACGCCGAAGAAAATAAGTAGTCCTGTACCGATAAACTCGGCCAAACATTCTCCGAGCAGAGAGGGGTGTTTGTTCGTTGTCATGTTAAAAGTCCTTTGATCATTTTTGCCTGTCTAGCACGATACTATTGTGCATATATAAACGTTTGCGAAAACAAACGAGCGTTAAAAATGAGCGTTTGAGCATAAATTTGTTAATCAAAGTCTTCGTTTTTGTTAAATGGCGCATCTTTTAACCGGAAAAGAACACAACGAAAATAATTTATTTGTCACGAGGTCAGTGTTGAGAGCGCTCAAATTACCGATGTGAAAAAGAATGCACAACTGGTAAGAGGAGTTTTGTGAAGCTGCTACGTGCTTGGAGATTTATTACACAGAACTTGTGTAGCAGTTAACCCTAAAGGAGTAGGAGAATGTCAAATGTATCAAGGGCTAGCAGTGATATAAAAAAATACGCTGTCATGTTTGGACTTTTAGAAAAAATCGTCATCCCATTGATACCAATAGGATGAGTTGAGAAGAGAATAAACGCTGTTAATGTCTTGTGTTTGTGAATCATTGCTTCGGCTTGTATTCAAATAAAAATTGTTTTTTTTATTTCGTTTGATGCTAAACGTGATCGTTTTTCAGCTTTTTAGTTATTAGTTGGTTCGGAGCGAGTAGGGCAGGCGTAAATCGCCCTTTTTACGGTTAGTTTATGTTCTAATTCGAGCCTTTGTTTCAAAGGTTTCGAATTGGAATGCTCAAGTGAGAGGTTTGAATATCAGTTTCATATTAACGAATCTTGAGTAAAGTTGAACGATGATCTAATTAATGCTCATATAATTTACTGTATTTACTTATATTTAATCCATGTGCAACATTTGTCACAGAAATAAAATCCTAACTCCATACAATTCATGAACTTTCGAACGAAGATTTATTTTGTTTCGTTCGCTCCTTTTGTGTTTTTACCATCGCATACAAAATAATGAGGTTCCTATGTTTGGAATATTCAAACCTAAGGCGCACATTGATCGTCTGTCCCCTGGCAGCATCGATAGCACCTACTCTCGCCTCCGTTGGCAACTCTTTATCGGTATCTTTGTTGGCTACGCCGGTTACTATCTAGTTCGTAAAAACTTCAGTTTGGCGATGCCTTATCTTATCGAGCAAGGCTTTAGCCGCGGAGACTTAGGTGTCGCCTTGGCAGCTGTTTCCATTGCATATGGTCTCTCTAAGTTTCTAATGGGCAGCGTTTCAGACCGCTCCAACCCTCGCTATTTCCTTAGTGGCGGCCTATTGATGTCTGCATTAGTGATGTTTTGCTTTGGCTTTATGCCATGGGCGACTGGTAGCGTCACTGCGATGTTCATTTTGCTTTTCTTGAACGGTTGGTTCCAAGGGATGGGGTGGCCTGCTTGTGGCCGAACCATGGTGCACTGGTGGTCACGTAAAGAGCGTGGTGAGATCGTTTCGGTTTGGAACGTGGCGCACAACGTGGGTGGCGGTTTGATTGGTCCACTATTTATTCTTGGCCTATGGGCATTTAACGATGATTGGCGCACTGCATTTTATGTTCCTGCATTTTTCGCCACGTTGGTTGCTGTGTTTGTTTGGATGACGGTTCGCGATACCCCTCAGTCTTGTGGTCTGCCTCCTATTGAAGAATACAAAGACGATTACCCAGATGACTATGACAAGTCCCATGAACAAGAAATGACAGCGAAGGAAATCTTCTTCAAATACGTCTTCAACAACAAACTTCTTTGGTCGATTGCAATTGCAAACGCATTTGTTTACCTAATTCGTTACGGCGTACTGGACTGGGCACCTGTTTACCTAAAAGAAGCGAAGGATTTCTCGGTAGATAAATCGTCATGGGCTTATTTCTTATACGAATGGGCTGGCATTCCCGGAACACTATTGTGTGGCTGGATCTCTGACAAATTGTTCAAAGGTCGTCGTGCACCTGCTGGTATCTTATTTATGGTGCTAGTGACAGTTGCAGTGATGGTTTATTGGTTTAACCCTGCGGGCAACCCAACAGTAGATATGATGGCGCTTATTGCAATTGGTTTCCTAATCTATGGTCCGGTTATGCTGATCGGTTTGTACGCACTTGAACTCGCTCCGAAGAAAGCCGCAGGTACTGCCGCTGGTCTTACTGGTTTGTTTGGATACCTGGGTGGGGCAGTTGCCGCAAACGCGATTTTGGGCTACACCGTAGACCACTTTGGCTGGGATGGTGGCTTTATCATCTTAGTGGGTTCTTGTATTACTTCTATCGTGTGTTTGATGTACGCCTTCTTAGGTGAGCGTGCGCACCACGAGCAAAAAGAGCGCGAGAAGGAAGCGCTAGCGTAATATTTGTTTAAAGAGGCAGTGGAATACTGCCTCTTCGCTTTATCAAGGAAATAACAATGAAAACAAAGTCAGTATGTCTTACTTTTTTAGCACTTAGCCTCTCTGCTGGTGCGATTGCGAAGCCGCTTGTCATTGCGCACCGTGGCGCATCGGGCTACTTGCCTGAGCACACGCTAGAAGCCAAAGCACTTGCTTACGCAATGAAACCTGACTACATAGAGCAAGATGTGGTAATGACGAAAGATGACCAGTTGGTCGTGTTGCATGACCATTATCTCGATCGCGTAACGGATGTTGCGGAGCGTTTTCCTGATCGTGCACGTAAAGATGGTCGTTATTACGCGATTGATTTCACTCTGGCGGAAATCAAATCCTTGCGAGTAACTGAAGGCTTTAATATCGATGACAAAGGCAACAAAGTAGCGGGCTATCCAACCCGATTCCCTATGTGGAAATCTGATTTCACCGTGCCGACGTTTGCTGAAGAGATTGAGCTGATCCAAGGCTTAAACAAAACGCTGGGTTATGACATCGGTATTTACCCAGAAATTAAAGCGCCTTGGTTCCATCGTCATGAAGGTAAGGACATTTCTAAAGCAGTACTTAAAGTCTTGAAGCAGTACGGTTACGGCTCTCAAGACGACAAAGTCTACCTTCAGTGTTTTGATGCGAATGAACTTCAACGCATCAACAGTGAACTCATGCCTGCAATGGACATGGACTTAAAGCTCGTTCAGCTTATGGCTTACACGGACTGGAACGAAACTATGGTGTACAAAGGCGACAAGGCAACACCATACAGTTATGACTGGATGTTCGAAGCCGACGGAATGAAGAAAGTAGCGAGTTACGCGGAAGGAATTGGACCTTGGAAGCCGATGCTGGTGGATGATAAGTCAACCAAAGACAATATCATCATCAAGCCGTTGATGAAGGCTGCAAAAGACGCTGGCTTGCAAGTGCATCCATACACGTTCCGCGCCGATCCAGGACGCATTCCAGCGTACACTGACAGCTTTGAAGGCATGATGGATGTGTACTACAACCAAGTAAAAGTGGATGGTTTGTTTACTGATTTCCCAGATAAAGCGGTCAGCTTTTTAAATCAGTAATCACGCATTTTGACTTAAGCTAAAAAATCCCCCAACAGTTTCCTGCTGGGGGATTTTTCTTAACTATTTATTAGTTGTTTTTATGCAGTTCGCTGTTCAGTTCAACCGCGCTCTTGTTTGCAAGACACTCAATTTGACCTGTTACAGAGTTACGACGGAACAGTAGGTCAGAAACACCAGCAAGATCGCGTGCTTTCACCACTTCGACTTCTTGACCGTCAGAATCTAGCATGCGTACTTTAGAACCAGCAGTTACGTACAGACCTGATTCGATAGTACAACGGTCACCCATTGGGAAGCCAAGACCTGCGTTCGCGCCTAGTAGAGAGTTTTCGCCGATAGAAACCACAACTTTACCGCCGCCAGATAGCGTACCCATGATAGATGCGCCGCCGCCGATGTCAGAGCCGTTACCAACCACTACACCAGCAGAGATACGACCTTCAACCATGCTCACGCCAGTTGTACCTGCGTTGAAGTTGATGAAGCCTTCGTGCATTACCGTTGTGCCTTCGCCAACGTGTGCGCCAAGACGTACGCGAGAAGTGTCAGCGATACGAACGCCAGTTGGTACCACGTAGTCCACCATTTTAGGGAACTTGTCTACACAATCTACGCTTAGTGCACGACCCGCTAGGCGAGCTTCGATTTGACGCTCTGCTAGTTCAGGTAAGTCGATTGGGCCTTCGTTAGTCCATGCGATGTTGTGTAGTAGACCGAAGATGCCGTCTAGTACCGTGCCGTGCGGTTGAACTAGGCGGTTAGAGATAAGTTGAAGTTTTAGGAAACCTTCAGCAACGCTTTGTGGCTGCTCGTCAGTTGCAAGGATAACCAGTACAAGTGGTTGTGCTGATTCTGCTGCTTTTGCTGCGAAAGATGCGTTTGCCGCATCGCCGTTTGCTTCAAATGCTGCTGCCAGTTCTGCGCTTTGTGCTGCAGAGATCTCGATAGCTTGGTTGCCTTGCTCGTAACCTGCTACTGCTGCTAGTGCGTTAACAAGCGCTTCGCTTGGGTTAAGAACTGGGTTTGGGAAAAACGCTTCGATGATTTTGCCGTCGCGGTTTTTAGTTGCCGTACCAAAGGCTAGAGAGAAGAAAGCCATAGTTGATCTCCATGTGTTGAGTCTTGTGTCTCGTCTGTTCACTGACAAGAAATAATTAAGTTGTCAGTCATCATAAAGAGAGTATTGGGGAGTTTAAAGAGGGGAAATGGAGAAAGTCCGTAGATGGATACCTTTTGTCTTTTTAGAGATATGTTTGTCTGATGAGAAATGTGTCGCAAAAGCCTTATCAGACCGGTTTGGGGTAAAGACAAAGTGAAGTGGGAGAAGGGAGCATCGCAAAAAATAAGGGGAGGACCGAAGTCACTCCCCCTACACTGGGTTTGTTGGATTTACTGGCTTTGGGTAGTAAAGCGATAAATCGACTTAGAGGCTTAGCTCACCGACCTCTACTGCAAGTGCAACCGTTGCACCTACCATTGGATTATTGCCCATACCGATGAAGCCCATCATTGCTACGTGTGCAGGTACTGAAGAGCTACCCGCGAATTGCGCATCGGCGTGCATGCGACCCATGGTATCGGTCATACCGTAGGATGCAGGACCTGCCGCCACATTATCCGGGTGTAGAGTACGACCAGTACCACCACCTGATGCAACTGAGAAGTAAGGCATGCCTTCACGGTTACGTTCCGCTTTGTAGATACCTGCTACAGGGTGTTGGAAGCGAGTCGGGTTGGTTGAGTTACCTGTGATGCTCACATCCACTTGTTCTTTATGCATGATAGCCACGCCTTCACGCACATCGTCTGCACCGTAGCAAAGGATCTCACCACGTGGACCTTGGGAGAAACGGCGACGTTCTACTTCCACTAACTCACCAGTTTGGTAGTTGTATTGAGTACGTACGTAAGTGAAACCATTGATGCGTGAGATTAGGTAAGCGGCGTCTTTACCCAAACCGTTCAGGATCACTTTCAACGGATTTTTGCGTGATTTGTTGACGTTCAATGCGATTTTGATTGCGCCTTCTGCCGCTGCGAATGACTCGTGACCTGCAAGGAAAGCGAAACAGCCACTTTCTTCATTCAGTAGACGAGCCGCCAATGCACCGTGACCGATACCCACTTGGCGTTGCTCTGCGACGCTGCCAAGTTTTGTGCAGGCTTGAAGGCCTTCACCGATGATGTTTGCAGCTTCTTCTGCTGTTTTTGCACCGCGGAAAATCGCCAAAGCAGTACCCAGTGTGTAGGCATCGGCAGCGCTTTCAAACGCGATAGGTTGAGTGTCCATCACCAGCGCTTTAGGGTCGATACCACGATCCATACAGTATTGGTAAGCCTCTTCCAGAGAAGAAAGTTGCATTTCGTCTAATGTGCGACGTACAGATTCAGTAATTGGAGTGTTCATAATCTCTTTCCTCTTGGTGGCAATTATTGTTGGCGTGGGTTGATGGTAGATACGGCTTCGTCAAAACGACCGTAAGTCCCCGTTGCTTTGTCTGCGGCTTCTGCTGCAGATACGCCTTCGTTGATGGCTTTCATCATCTTGCCTAGGTTGAGATATTGGTAACCAATCACTTCTTTGTTTTCGTCTAGTGCGAGTTTTGTTACGTAGCCTTCAGCCAATTCCATGTAACGCACGCCTTTTGCTTTGGTTGAGTAGCTAGTACCCACTTGGCTGCGTTGAGTTTGACCGAGGTCTTCCAGTGCCGCACCAATTTCCAAGCCGCCTTCAGAGAAAGCAGATTGAGTACGACCGTAAACAAATTGAAGGAAGATTTCGCGCATCGCGACGTTGATAGCATCACATACCAAATCGGTATTCAGTGCTTCAAGAATGGTTTTACCGGTTAGGATTTCTGCGGCCATCGCTGCTGATTGAGTCATGCCTGAACAGCCGATCGTTTCGATCAAAGCTTCTTCGATGATGCCGTTTTTGACGTTAAGGGTCAGTTTTGCTGCGCCTTGTTGAGGAGCGCAAGCACCAACGCCGTGGCTAAGACCAGAAATCGCGATAACGTCTTTTGGATTGATCATTGCGCCTTCAACAGGGATCGGTGCAGATGCATGAAGATCGCCGCGTTGAATCGGGCACATTGATTGGATTTCGTGTGAATATTGCATAATGTTTTCCCAGTGTACGATATCCAGCCTATTTGTCAGACTCAACGGCGTTGACTGCTCTTATTCGCTCCATCAAATAGAAAACTATGTTCAGGAGGTTCATGCGTTTGTCGCCTTGTTGAGTTAACAACTATTTTGGATATCTTTTTAATTTTTGAGAAAACAGGAGCGGGGTTGGAGAAGAGTTGAATTGCTCACTACAGAACTCTTGCTTTCACAACATAAGCGAAAGCACTTCCAACAGGGCTGACCTGTTTTCGTTTCTGTAGGAGTCATTAGCTTTAACAGCGGTTCGAATCTTTCGATTCCGGTGGTACCCCATCACCGAACCCATTTAGACTAGATCTAAGTCACACTAATCTGCAACATGAAATTTAGAGCAATTTGGGATATTAAATCGGTTCTTTATATTCTCAGAGATATATGGAGATAAACGGAAGGAATAAAAAAACGCCGCATAATGCGACGTTTTTTCTAAACAAATGAGAGGCTTATGCAGCGTCTTCTTGCTCGCTATCTTCTTCAACAGCTTCAAGCTTCTTTGCTTTTTTTGGTGCAGGTTTACGTTTTGCACCCAGAGCGTAAAGCACTTCTTCTTTGTTTTGCGCAAGGAACATTGCAAGATCTTCTTGCTTACCTTCGTCTTCTAGAAGTTCACTTTTACCCAGCAGTGAGAATAACTCGTCTGCCATATCCAGCATTTTGTCGTATGCGTCAGCTTCCGCTTTAGAGGTAAAAGTCATTTTCTCTTCTCCATTGCGTTCTACCACGTACTTGACGATTACAGCCATGGTTGGTCCCCTAATTTGGTGTATTGATACTGGCTTTTTATACAGTTTTTGACCAATCAAGTCTAGCGACAAGCCTCAGAATGAGAGACACGTACAACTAACTGACTAGCATTTAAACTATCTTGGTTTCACTTTGCGGATTTGTCCGCCAAAGGAAGGTTTGTTGGTCGCTCCCAATCTTGGCAAAATTCGATAAACGTTTTGAGCAATGGGCTTTGATATTTCTCTTTATGAACCAGTAACCAGAAGCGACGTTTCATATCTAAAGGCATGTCGAGCAGTTTTACGCGGCCGTCACGAATAGCAGGTTCTGCAGACAAACGTGACAAGCAACCTAAGCCTAACCCTGCCGATACTGAGTTGATCAGCGCTTCGGTGGTATTGAGCTGAAAAGCTTCATGCCAATGTTCCAAGCGCGGCGCGACAACGCGCATAAAAAATTCGCGTGAACCAGATCCTGCCTCTCGCAATATCCATTCACTGTTTTCTAGCTCGGTTAAGTTTACTGGCCCTTCGTGCGCGGCTGGGTAATCGGGCGCGCAAATCACGCACATTTCATCTTCGCTAAACTGGGTAGACTGCAATTCAGGGTGAAGTGTTTTGCCCTCAATGAGGGCTATGTCTAACTCGTAATCGGTCAGCATGTCGCAGATTTGTGCGGAGTTAGAAATGAACAGGCTTTGAGAACGATGGTTCGTTTGCTGACGAAATTCGCTAAGCAAATAGGGCGCGACTTGGTTGCCAATGGTGTCGCTGGCACCAATGCGAAGTTGGCCCGATAGCGCTTGGTCACCATCGAAAATGCTCTCGATGTCTTTGGCTCGGTTGAGTAACTCATCCGCCAGTGGTAGCAGTTTTTGACCTTCTTGGTTCAAAATCAGTCGGTTATTAACACGATCAAACAAGTGATGGCCGATCTGTTTTTCTAATTCTGAGAGTGCCATGCTCACTGCGGCTTTCGATAAAAAGAGACTATCAGAAGCTGCTGTGAGCGTTTTGTGCTGCGTGATCGTCGTAAACACTTTCAGTTGTTTAAGAGAAATGTGACTTGCCATACCCCACCGTTAAGTAATTCTGAACGTTTGTTTTAAATAATTAGATATATCGGAACGAAGTGCAAGCGTATTATACGTCCCATCAAGAGTGAGTCTGGTTGAGGTCATTATGATTCAAAGAACAAAAGCAAAAGTAATGGGAGCACCAACTCCAATGGCGGGTTTGGCTCTTGGTATTGCAAGCTTGGGCTGGAGTTGGGAGAACTTCGCCGAATTACATGGCTACGGACAGTGGATTAGTGCGGGTATCGCGAGCATATTATTGGCTATATTGGCAACCAAGTTTTTGCTACATAATCATCTATTGAGACAAGATCTTGCTCATCCGGTTGTGGGCAGCGTGGTTCCGACATTTGCGATGGGAACCATGGTGGTTTCAAATTCTCTCGGCCATTTTTACCCATTAGCTGGCGATGCGCTTTGGCTGATTGCGGTGGTTTTGCACATCGTGTTCTTGGTGAGCTTTGTTTACCATCGCGCCAAAGATTTTGAATTGCACCACATGGTTCCTAGTTGGTTTGTACCGCCTGTGGGTATTATCGTTGCGGATGTGTCTTTCTCTGGCAACCCGATGTTAGCACCAGTGGCACAAGGTGCATTGATGTTTGGTATGGTGGCGTACGCGATCATGTTGCCGATGATGATTTACCGTTTCATGTTCACCCATGAAATTCCGGATGCAGCGAAACCAACAATGGCAATCATGGCAGCGCCAGCAAGTCTATCATTGGCAGGGTACTTAACGGTCACTGCGACACCATCACCAGTGATCATCGCTATGCTATTTGGTATCGCGGTATTGATGACAGCCATCATTTACCTCGCATTCTTTAAATTGCTTAGACTGCCATTTAGCCCAGGCTATGCGGCGTTCACTTTCCCGATGGTGATCGGTGCGACGGCGCTGTTTAAAATGGCGAATTGGATGGAGTTGCAAGGATTGGCTGCGCACTATGTTCAACAAGTGCGAGGCTTAGCTGGTCTTGAGTTGATTGTGGCAACATTTGTTGTCTCTTATGTGGCTTTACAATACATCAACAACTTATTGATTCAGCCACGCTTGATGCACGCTCATCACGCTTAAATAGCAGATAGGAAAAAGCCTCTTGGTCTTACAACCAAGAGGCTTTTTTATTTCAATCGGCGTCGATGTTGGACACTAGCCTTTTTTGTAAAATCGCGACATCTCATCCAGAGAATGACGAATGATATCGACAGGAACTTTCTGTTCTTTCTCGACTTTTAACTGGCGATTCAGTTGCTGAGAGTGCCCGCCAGGGTTTACCACAAGCATCAGTTCTTTGCCGACCAATGCATAGTTGTAGTAGCTGCCTGCAATATACCAATCGCGAGAGGCAGAGCTATCAAACAAGTTATGACCAACGCTGTATGAACTCGTTGTGCCTTGAACGTCAAACAGCGTATTCATCATGGTTGGCACGACGTCAAAATGGGTCGTGCGGTAATCAACTTGCTCTGGCTGACGATTTGGCATGTACACGTAAAGAGGCACATGCACTTGAACGTCACTGTAATTACCCGTGTGGCCCCAATAGTTCATCTTATGGTCGTTAAACTCTTCACCATGATCTGATGAAATCACCACAATGGTGTTGTCTAAGTCGACGTTTTTCAGCACATCACCAATCAAGCTGTCGATGTAGTACAACGAGTTCTTGTATCGATTGTGGTAAAGCGAAGCGTCAAAATCGTTGTTGAGCAAAATGTGGTCAACGCGTTCCCAGTATGGTTTGAATTTCGCAAATTCAGGTTCAGGAAACACCGTGCCGTGGGCGGCATCGTAGAACAGAAAACCAAAGTACGGCTTGTCGCTGTCCTGCTTTTGGAACTCGATGAACTTGTCTGTTATCTGCTGATCGCGCTCGACAGCTGTTTCCCCAGTTTGTTTCAGGGTCAAGTCCGACACTTTTTTGAATACCGTGCGAGAGAGTGGCGGACTGGTGAGCGGTGCTGAGCCAAAAATGCCCATGCGGTAGCCTTCTGCTTGCAGCGTATCCATAAAAACAGGAGAGCGTTGACTTGCGTAAAAGCTTTCCCAGTAGGTCGCTGGCAAGCTGTAAAACAGGCTGAAAATACCCGCTTGAGTTGAGTTGCCGCCGCTCATATGTTGTGTGAAATTCACCGTTTTTTCGGCGAACTTGCTGACATTTGGCATGACTTCCGGCGTCGCATCACTGTAGCGCCACGCGTCAACCAAGATAAACAAGACATTGGGCTGTTTCTCTTTGCTTTGCACTTGAATCGGCGCAAGCGGGTAGTTGAGTGAGCTACGTTCAATGTTGGTTAACTCTACGCGGTTCTTCGATGCAATGTTCTCATCCACTAGGTCGTGTTTGTAAATAAATTTACGAGCCGTCAGCGGGTAGTAAAGTGGCCAGTTATTCGAAAACTGACTGACTTCATCGTCGTAAAGTGCGTTTTTGTACGCATGAATCATCTGCGTGCTAAGCAATACAGCAAACCAGACGCTGATCAAAACGAACTTAGCTCGGCTTTGTGCCAGTTGATTACTTACCCAAACGGTACAAGCGAGCCCGATCACCAGAACGGCAATTTCACTGATGAAGATTAGCCAACTCATCCACGAAATATCGAAGACATCATCACCACCTTCGAAAAACATACGGATTAATAGAGCGTTGATGTGAAGTTTGTATTGCTGAAAAACGAGGATATCGACTTTAAACATAATCAATAGACAGATCGCGATAGCGATCACGATGCCTTTGAATGCTCGAGTCGGTAGAAAAGAGAGCAATAAACTCAACAACATAAATGGAAGAGCGATCAAGCCCAGCCAGCCATATTGAGTCGAAACCAAATAGTAACCTTGCAACAAGGTTAGTGGTTCATTCTGATTGTTAGACAACACAAAAGGATAACAAGCGATCGACAGGTACACTGTAAAGCAAGCAAAAAAAGCAATCAGCCAAGCGCTGTTGGAAGACAGTTTGCGAAACATACTTTTTGTTTGTTTATAAATTATGGGTAGAGGGAGTATAAAACAGTGTTTTTTATTATGGAATAGTTGCGACGAATGTCACATTTTGTATGGAAGTGTCAGACTTGATTGACATGTGAAAATTCAGAAGATTCATACTCTATTTGAGTGATATATAACCTTTTGTTTTTTCCGAACGCGAGATCACTGCGGGTTTAAATGGGGCTGTGCTAAGCTAGCTAACAGTTTCAATCGGCGCTCGGTATTCCCAATTTGTTTACTGTTTATCACTCCAACCAAGTTGACGTTCTTAAATCACTCCTTGTCGAACTGATTCGAATCAGTCCGCTGGAAAACCCGTTCGAAAAAGAACAAATTCTGGTTCAAAGTCCGGGCATGTCCCAGTGGCTAAAAATGGAATTGGCCAAAGAGTTTGGTGTTGCCGCGAACATTTATTTTCCGCTTCCTGCTACCTTCATTTGGGAAATGTTTACGCAGGTGTTGCCAGACGTGCCAAAACGCAGTGCGTTTAACAAAGAAGCGATGACTTGGAAGTTGATGCATCTGCTGCCGGGGCTTCTCAACCAAGACGTGTTTTCGCCGTTAGCGCAGTACCTCAAAGATGACAGTGATCACTCTAAGCTGTATCAACTGGCTGAGAAAATTGCCGATATTTTCGATGGTTACTTGGTGTATCGTCCGGAGTGGATCGCAAGTTGGGAAGCAGGGCAGAGTGTGCCAGAGCTGGAAGATGAGCATCCGTGGCAGCCGATCTTATGGCAAGCGTTGTATGATCACACTGTGTCATTAGGACAGTCTCCATATCACCGTGCCAACCTTTATGAGCACTTTATCGACACGTTAGAGAGTTTTAACGGCAATTTTGACCATTTACCCAAGCGTTTGTTTGTTTTTGGCATTTCTTCGTTGCCGCCTCGCTATATGGATGCGCTAAAAGCAATTGGTGAACACATCGACGTGCATCTGATGTTCACCAACCCGTGTCGTTATTACTGGGGTGAAGTTCGAGATCGCAAATATCTGGCTCGTTTGGCGGCGAAACATCGTCAGCACGTTGTGTGGCAGGACGATCACTCGGAAGTGCAAGGTGAAACTGAGCAACTGAAAGGATCACTGGAAGATAATGTGATCGATGAGCTGCACACCGATGTGGTCGGAAACAGTCTGTTGGCATCCATGGGTAAACTCGGGCGCGACAATATGTATCTGTTGTCTCAGCTGGAATCTCATGAAATCGAAGCCTTTGTTGATGTTGAGCGCGACAGTCTGCTCCATCAATTGCAAGCGGATATTCTCAATCTTGAAGAACATCAAGATGATCAACAGATTGAAAACAGTCATCACAAACAAGTGGTTCGCTTGGGTGATAAATCACTGAGCCTACACGCTTGTCACAGCCCGATGCGCGAAGTTGAAGTGCTGCATGATCAACTGTTGGCGATGTTCGATGCTGACCCAACGTTAAAACCGCGCGATATTATCGTGATGGTCGCGGACATCAACGCTTACAGCCCTGCGATTCAGGCGGTCTTTGGTAACGCGCCGGGTGAGCGTTTTATTCCATATTCGATTTCTGACCGAACCGCCGATCAAGAGAGCCCAATTCTGGCTGCATTTATGCAGTTGGTGAACTTACCCAATACGCGCTGTTTGGCATCAGAACTACTCGAACTTCTGGAAACTCCAGCGATATTAAAGCGTTTTGAACTCAGCGAAGATGATTTCTTACAAGCCAAACAATGGGTTGAGGAATCGGGAATTCGCTGGGGGTTGGATGCCAATACCGGACGCGAATTTGAACTGCCGGAAACTCGTCAAAACACATGGCAATTTGGTATTCAACGAATGTTGCTTGGCTACGCGATGCCAGAATCCGCTGGTTTGTTTGAAACCGAGCAAGGCAGTTTGTCTCCGTACAACGAAGTGCAAGGCATGGGCGCAGAGCTGGCGGGCAAGTTGGCACACTTTATCCAACAAATTAGCACTTATCGAAGCAAACTTTCTCATGTTCAAACTATCGATGGTTGGCGAGAGACTTTGGTTTCACTGCTGGATGATTTCTTCTCTGTTGAGTTAGAAGGCGAAATGGCGCTCAAATCCATTCGCGATACGCTCAGCCAACTCAAAGAGCAATTAGCTGATGCCGCATTTGATGATGCGTTATCGCCGTCGATCATCAGCCAATACCTTCAAAACAAATTATCTGGCACACGAGTCAGCCAGCGCTTCCTTGCTGGTCAAGTGAACTTTTGTACTCTGATGCCGATGCGCTCTATTCCGTTTAGAACCGTTTGTCTACTGGGGATGAATGACAGCGTGTACCCACGCTCCATGCCACCAGAAGGCTTTGACTTGATGACGGGAAGAACCAAGCCGGGCGACCGTTCGCGCCGAGATGATGACCGTTACCTATTCCTCGAAGCGATGTTGTCTGCACAGCAAACGCTCTACATCAGTTATGTTGGCCGTTCAATCCAAGACAACACCGAGCGAGTGCCTTCGGTTCTGGTTTCTGAGCTGATGGAATACTGTCACCAAAACTATTGTTTAAGTGGTGATGAAGCGTTGCCCGTTGATGAGTCTGGCGACAACTTATTAAATGCGTTGGTGAATACCCACGCCATGGTGCCGTTTAGCCCAAGGGCGTTCCAAGGCATGCACGCCAGCTACGCGAAAGAGTGGATTCCAGCGGCATTGACTCAAAGTAGTCAATCGCAAGGCTATGTTCGTCGTGATTTTAATCGGGCATTAGACGACTATCTGTTAGGAGCGACGTTCCCGCTTGAGCTCGACTTAGTCGAGTTGCAACGTTTCTGGCGTTTACCAGTGCAGTATTTTTTCAATCGTCGTTTAAAAGTAATCTTTGAACCGCCACTACCGGTGATGGAAGACGACGAACTCTTTGTTTTAGGTGGTTTGGAAAGCTATCAAATGCGTGATGAGCTGTTAGAAACCTTGCTTGAAGCGACATTGATGCCGCCAGAGAAAAAAACAGAGGTGCTTAAACACTTTATGAGTCAACAGCGCGCGCAAGGCAAACTGCCGGTGGGGGCGTTTGGTGATATCGAATTTGAAACCAACCGAGTTCAGGCGGAAGAGCTGGTGGATAAACTGGCGTTTTTATCTGGTGCGCCTCAAGACGATTTGGAAATCGACCTGACGTTTGATTCCTTGTTTGAGCGAAATGAAGGCGAAGAGAAAAACGTTCGCCTAACAGGTTGGCTAACTCAATGCTACCAATCCGGTTTGATTCGCTATCGAAGCGGTAAGATTCGATCGCAGGATTACCTTGCAGCGTGGATCGATCACCTTGCCATGTCGGCGTCGGGTCATGCTAAGAAAACTCACATCATTGGTTACGATCGTAAAGAAGGCGCGCTGCATTTGATCTACCCAGAAATTGCCGATGCGCAGTATGCCAAACAGCTACTGACTGAATTAGTTCGCTTATTTTTCGAAGGCATGACTAAGCCTTTGCCTTATTTCCCGAAAACGGCGTTGGCTTGTGTTGAAGCGGGCTTTAGCCGCGGTCAGTGGGTCGATGACGAAGAGAAATCTTTGAAGAAAATGGCTGACGCATTCAATGATGGCTTCATGAGCCCGGGCGAAGGCAGTAATGCGTACATCTCTCGAATTTGGCCTGCTTGGAATGATGAGTTGGCCTCAGAAGTTCGTTTGCTGACAGCATTAGTACTGCAAGGTGCGCGCTTAGCAGTTCAAGACGCTGATGATGTAAAAGCGTAATAAAGACAGCTGGATAAAGAGAAGGAAGAGTAGGGTGGCCGCCAGAAAATCATTATTTTTTGTAGGGCGTTCGCTGTACGGCCACAAGGTCAGAGGGACCATGATACTTTTGTTTAATTCATTTGAGTTGTGCCGCCAAAAAGGTT
Source organism: Vibrio sp. Vb1337 (assembly GCF_033338715.1). Taxonomy (NCBI): domain Bacteria; kingdom Pseudomonadati; phylum Pseudomonadota; class Gammaproteobacteria; order Vibrionales; family Vibrionaceae; genus Vibrio; species Vibrio sp. Vb1337. Next base: position 83,052 of record NZ_JAWOTD010000010.1, read on the forward strand.
TGGCTTATCTCGTGGGGCGCATACTAACGGTACGTCTTATGGATAACCGTGAGAAAGATCTCACAAAGCTCTAAATTATCCAACTTGTTAAACATATTAATAGAATTTTTAACTATAGATCACATTTATTAGGTGATACGTCCTAGTAAATAATCCGGAGAGATTCAGCGTTATGGATCAAATGTCAGGTGCAGAGTGTCCTCTACATACATTAGACCGCACAGAGCAACCTCAACCAACGCCACTAGAACCGATGACGTTTCCTCTGCATGGTGCGAGGTTAATCGAGGCATCAGCAGGTACAGGTAAAACCTTCACTATTGCAGGTTTATATCTGCGCCTTTTGCTTGGTCACGGCAGCGCGGAAACTCGACATCGCGTACCGCTTACGGTCGACCAAATTCTGGTCGTAACCTTTACCGAAGCGGCAACTGCGGAATTACGCGATCGTATCAGGGCAAGAATCCATGATGCGCGAATCGCGTTTGCGCGTGGACAGAGTTCCGATCCGGTGATCCAACCTTTGCTTAATGAGTTTGACGATCACAAGCAAGCCGCAGAAATTTTATTGCAGGCAGAGCGTCAGATGGACGAGGCGGCAGTCTACACCATTCACGGTTTTTGCCAACGTATGCTAACGCAAAATGCGTTTGAATCTGGCAGCCGATTTAATAACGAGTTTGTGACCGATGAAAGTCACCTAAAAGCGCAAGTTGTAGCCGATTACTGGCGCCGCAATTTCTACCCGTTGCCATTTACTTTGGCTGGAGAAATTCGCCAGCTATGGGGCTCTCCATCTGCGTTGTTGTCTGACATCAGCAATTACTTAACTGGTGTGCCGTTAAGCCTTTCTGTTCCGGCAATGAAAGGCAGTTTGGCTGATCTTCATACTGAAAATTTGAAAAAAATTGATGAATTAAAAGCACAGTGGCGAGAAAGCCAAGATGACTTCTTGACGCTGATTTCAGATTCAGATATTAGCAAACGCAGCTACACCAAAAAGTCTCTGCCGACGTGGTTGGAGGCGGTAAACGCTTGGGCAGCAACGGAAACCACAGGTTACGATTATCCAGACAAGCTGGAGAAATTCGCGCAAAACGTCTTGTTGGAAAAAACACCGAAAGGCAGTGCGCCGCAGCACGCGGTATTTGAAGCCATTGAAACATTTCTTGCTAACCCAATCAGCTTAAAAGCGCCACTGCTTGCTCATGCGATTGAGCATTGTCGTGTGATGCTGGCCAACGCGAAAAATCAAAAACAGTGGCTCTCTTTCGATGATTTGCTGACACAACTTTCTGCTTCTATCGATACGGACGAAAGCGAGCTTTTAGCGGCGCGTATTCGTACTTTGTATCCTGTCGCAATGATTGACGAGTTCCAAGATACCGACCCGCTTCAATACAGTATTTTCAGCCGTATTTATCTGAACAACCCGGAATGTGGTTTGTTTATGATCGGGGACCCCAAGCAGGCGATTTATGGCTTTCGTGGCGCAGACATTTTCACTTATATCAAAGCGCGTAACCAAGTAAGTGCCCACTACACGTTAGGAACCAACTGGCGTTCTAGCGCAGATATGGTGCAGGCGGTAAACCAAGTATTTGCTTTGCCAGACAGTCCATTTATCTACGATTCGGATATTCCGTTCTTACCCGTTAAGTACAGTCCCAATGCCGAAAAACGCATTTGGACTATGGGTGGCCAAAAGCAACCAGCGCTGACTTATTGGTTGCAAGAAGCGGACGATAAACCGCTACCAAAAGGCAAGTATTTGACTCGAATGGCAGAGGCGACCGCAAGCCAAATCCAAACCATTTTGACGCAGGCTCAACAGGGGCAAGCGTGTCTGGTGAATGGCGAAAATCAGAAAGCGGTTCAAGCGGGCGATATCGCGGTGTTGGTTCGAACAGGTAGTGAAGGTCGAATGGTCAAACAAGCCCTGGCAAACCAAGGCATTGCCAGCGTGTACCTGTCTAACCGAGACAGTGTGTTTACCAGTTCAGTGGCGCAGGATTTACAGCGTTTGCTGCAAGCGGTGCTGACTCCAGAAAATGATCGTGCGCTGCGTGCAAGTCTTGCCTCTGAGCTGTTTGCCCTCGATGCAGCAAGTTTGGATGCGCTTAATAACGATGAAGTCGTGTGGGAAAACGCTGTTAACGAATTCAAAGAGTATCGCAAACTTTGGGTTCAGCGTGGTGTGCTACCGATGCTGCGCGCAGTGATCAGCAAACGCCATATTGCTGAGCGATTACTAGAAGAGGGTGCAAGCTCACAGGGTGAAAATGGTGAGCGAGTACTTACCGATTTAATGCACATCGGTGAACTGCTTCAACAAGCCAGTAATGAACTGGACAGCGATCACGGTCTGCTGCGTTGGCTCGCTCAGTCTATCAGTGATGCGGAAAACGGTTTGGGCGGCAGTGATGACCAAATCCAACGTTTAGAATCGGAACGTAACTTAGTACAGATCGTGACTATTCACAAATCAAAAGGCTTGGAGTATGACCTCGTATTTCTACCGTTTGTGTTCAGCTATCGAGAAGCCAGTGAAGCCAAATATTACGATGCAGCCAATGACCGCACGGTACTGGATATCACTGGCAACGATGCGTCCATGAAGCAAGCGGATAAAGAGCGTTTGGCGGAAGACTTACGCTTGATATACGTGGCATTAACGCGAGCTGTGTATGCGTGTTTTATCGGTGCCTCACCGTTGCGTAATGGCCGTTCGACCAAAGAGCCAACTGGCGTACACCGCAGTGCGATTGGCTATTTGATTCAGAATGGTCAAGAAGGTGGCATTAACGATTTGCACCAAGGTTTAACAAAGCAACAAGACGAGCTTGATTGTGTCGTCGTGGCCGATCCGCCGCAGAAACTCGAAGAGAAGTACGTAGCGCCACAAGAAGAAGTACACGATCTTAGTGCGAAAGAACTGCAAAACCCTATCGACAGAAACTGGCGCATCACCAGTTACTCTGGCTTGGTCAAGCAAGGCTCTCATCACGCCGAGCATGATGCCACGATTGAGATTACAGGTTTCGATATCGACTCATCTGAAGAACAAGACGAAGCGGATTTGGTGGAGCCAGAGCGTTCGATTTTTACCTTCCCTCGTGGTGCGCGTCCGGGTACGTTCCTGCACAGCCTGTTTGAGGAAATTGAATTTACTCAGCCAGCCACGACGGAAGAGAATACACAAATCATCCTTGGCTTGATGGAAAGCGAACAGCTCGATGAAGAGTGGTTGCCCATTTTACAGCAATTGATTGATACCGTACTCGCAACGCCGTTGGATGGTAAGTCTTTGCTGCTGAATCAAAAAGCACCGTCGCAACGTTTGGTGGAGATGGAGTTTTTGCTGCCGATTGAAGTTTTGTCTGCACCGGCGTTAAACCGAGTCATTCAACGTCACGATCCGTTGTCGGCGAAAGCGGGGGATTTAGGTTTCCAAACCGTGCAAGGCATGCTCAAAGGTTTTATCGACTTGGTGTTTGAACATCAAGGTAAATACTACGTGCTTGACTGGAAATCGAATCATCTTGGCGACGATGTGACGAGCTACCATGGTGAGGCTCTGAAATCGGCGATGGCGGATCACCGCTACGATTTGCAGTACCAGATTTATGCGTTAGCACTGCATCGTTTCCTACGCAGCCGATTGGCGAATTATCAATATGAGCAGCACTTCGGTGGCGTGTATTACTTGTTCTTACGCGGCATGGATGGGCAGAGTGACCACGGCATTTTTGCTGCGAAACCAACCTTAGACTTCTTACAAGAGATGGATCGTTTGATTGATGGTCAAGTACTTGAAACGCGCTCAACTCAAGCCGGGCAGATGGAGCTACTTTAATGACGACAAATCACAATCTTCATTCTGGCCAAGATAGTTTATTGGTAGTGCTGGAACGCTTGGCGCACAAAGGTGCTATTCGTCAGCTCGACTACCAATTCGCCTGTTTTATTGATTCTCAAACGCATGATGAACAGTCGGACAGTCAAGCATTGGCGTTTATCGCGGGTGTTGTCAGTAGTGAGCTTGGCAAAGGACATATCTGTCTGTCTCTGTTCGATGCACAAGGGCAATCTACGGATTTAGCCAGTAAGCTAGGGCTGTTTGGTGAGTCGGCATTGGCGCTCAACACACAGTTGCAAGACATAGACTGGATTCAAGTATTAAAAAATTCCACCGTGGTCGGCGCGCAAGGAGAAGCCTTGCCGCTGATGTTCGATGGCGAGCGTCTGTATCTGCACCGCTATTGGCATTATGAAGTGACACTGGCGGAAAAGCTCAATCAGTTGGGCGCCGCAGTTAACTTGCAACCACAAGAGTTTGTGCGATTATCCGAGTTGCTCAACCATTTGTTTGCACGCCAATACCATTTTCTGTTTAACGCGTTAGGCAAAGCAGTAGAAGCGGGAAGCAGCAACCAAGTGTTGCGCCAGCAATTGGTATGTGATCACCTTGATGTGGTCGTAAGCGAATCGTTGGATTGGCACGCCATTGATTCCGTACTTAGCAATGCGCGCAAGGTTCAGGATTTACAAACACTGGATGAACTCGTGCCACTCTCGGCTTGCGTGAACTGGCAAAAAGTCGCGGCGGCGGTTGCGTTAACTCGTCGATTTGCTGTGATTTCTGGTGGCCCTGGTACGGGTAAAACGACGACAGTAACCAAATTGCTTGCTGCTTTGATTGAACAGGCGACGCACGAAAAAAATCTAACCATCAAACTGGTGGCCCCAACGGGGAAAGCGGCGGCGCGATTAACCGAGTCCATTGGTAAAGCAGTGCAAGAGCTGCCAGTTTCTCCGGAGCTAAAAGCCAAAATTCCGACTGAATCGAGTACCTTACATAGGTTGCTGGGCGCGATTCCTAATAGCGCAGAATTTCGTCACAACAAGCAAAATCCACTGCATTTGGATATTTTGGTTATCGACGAAGCGTCGATGGTCGATTTACCAATGATGTATAAAGTGGTCGATGCCTTACCGAAGCATGCGCGGCTGATTTTGTTAGGTGATAAAGACCAACTTGCCTCAGTTGAAGCAGGGGCTGTGTTGGGTGATATCTGTTCGTTCCATGCATTGGGTTATGGCAAAGAGCAGGCGTCAGCCATCGCAAAACTGACGGGTTTCGATACTTTAGCCCATACGGGGAACAGTGCCTCCAGCATTGCCGATAGCCTGTGTATGCTGCAAAAGAGTTACCGATTTGATGCTCGCTCAGGCATTGGTCAGCTGGCAAAAGCGGTCAATTCCGGTTCTGCTGCGAGTGTAGATAATGTCTGGGCGCGTGACTTTTCCGATATCGAACATTTCGCACTAAGTAGTCAACATTACAACCAAATGATGCAGACGTTGGTGCAGGAATACGGTCGTTACCTCAAACGCATTGGACAACAGGAAACTGATCCTAAAACCGGAGAGCCAGAGTCGCTAACGCACAAAGCCAAAGCGGTGTTAGATACCTTCAACCAATGCCGACTGCTGTGCGCGATCCGTGAAGGTGACTTCGGTGTGGCTGGGCTAAACCAACGCATCGAGAAAGCGCTTGCGGCGCGCAAGTTAATTCAAGTTCAGGATGAAATTTGGTATCACGGCAGACCCGTCATGGTTACGCGTAATGATCACGGTTTAGGTTTGTATAACGGTGATATTGGTATTTGTATGCGAGATGACAGTGAAGAAGAACCGCGTTTGAAAGTCTTTTTCGAGTTACCTGACGGCAGTGTGAAATCGGTCTTGCCAAGCCGAGTACCTGAACATGAAACGGCTTACGCCATGACCATCCATAAATCGCAAGGCAGTGAATTTGATTACACCCTTATGATTTTGCCACCAGACTTTAGCCCGATATTAACCCGTGAGTTGATTTACACAGGCATTACCCGCGCGAAAAAGCGTTTAGCTCTTTACGCCGAACTTAATGTTCTGAAGCGAGGCATTAAGGTGAAAACCACTCGTGCGAGTGGGTTAGTACAGCGGCTTACTAACTAAAACAAGAAGACCGAGCTTATGGCTCGGTCTTCTTTTATGCATGTTTTGCAAACGCATTGGTAAAAGACACGCTGCGTATTTTGTATTGCTGTTGATAAGCAAGAATAAAATCTCGGATAGCGTCATTTACGGGGAAAACACAGTGGACGTCTAGGCCTTCTAAAAACTGATTGTCAGCCATATCCCAGAAGCTTTGAAGCGAATTACAAATGATTGTTCTCATAACAGTGCTCGTCTCGGCTTATTTAAAGTCAGATTAACAACTGTCCTTGGTGTGCAATACGGAGCTAACTAGTTTTTCAATTGCCCAGTATTTTAGGGTGAAGGCTACATTACATCACCTAGATCCATTCGTATTGGTTAAAAACCAATCACTAGCGAGCAGAGTATAGCCAACCAAATGTATATTTAAAAGATAAAATTGGAACAAAAATCAAGCAATGGTTTGCGCATATCTAAGTTGGGTTTACATGATGACCCGCTAGTCCGGAGTAGGGGTTATGTGTGGCCTTACTCCTAAACAAACTCGTTCCTAAACAAGCTCGATGTGCAGGGTTGAGCGTTAATGAACTAAATCCTGCCCTTTGAGGTTAGTTGGTATAGTGGAACGTTAAGTTTCGCTCCCTGATTTAAGGTTAAGCTATAAATCTAACGCTAAGATTTTGGACTTACGCTGGAAGTTATATAACCCTTGTTTGGCTCCAGGCAAATAGTCGACACTGACTTCGTAAAAACCTTGCTCTCTAAACCAATGCAAACTGTGTGTCGTGAGGACAAAAATCTGATCAATGGTTTCGGATTTAGAACGATGTTTCATGTAGTTGAGCAGTAACAAACCTCGGTTTCCATCACGATAGTCAGGGTGAATCGCTACGCAAGCCATCTCAGCTTTACGCTCTTCTGGGTATGGGTAAAGGGCAGCACAGCCAATAATCAAGCCGTCTTTTTCGATGATGGTAAATTTTCCAATCTCTTGCTCTAGCTGCTCTCGAGAGCGCCTAACCAGTACACCTTGTTCTTCTAACGGGCGAATGAGGTCTAAGATACCGCCAATATCGTCAATATTAGCTTGCCTCACTTGTTCAGCACTCGCCATAACAACTTGGGTTCCGATGCCGTCGAAAGAGAACAACTCCTGAATTAAGGCGCCATCTACTTTATAACTGATCAAGTGGCTACGAGGTACTCCGGCACGGCAAGCGGCAATAGAGCCTTTAAGAAAGCGCAGTGTTCCTGTGTTGTAATCTAGATCAGGAGACGTATTTTCAGAGAGCGTTTTGATGACATGCTCCGCCTCAATTGGCAGTAATTCGGCGACAGCATTGCCGTTGTCATCAATGACACCTTGTTCGGAGCAAAAACCAATCAGCTTATCCGCACCCAGCTTTATCGCCAGTTGTGTCGCGACTTCTTCAGAAAGTAAGTTAAAACACTCGCCAGTCACAGAGCTAGCAATGGGGCCAAGTAGCACAATAGAGCCTTGGTCGAGCGTGCGATTAATCGCGTCGGTGTCAATGCGGCGAATGCGTCCACTATGGCAATAGTCCACACCATCATCAACGCCGAGTGGCTGAGCAATGATGTAGTTTCCGCTAACGACATTGAGCTGGGTGCCTGCCATCGGAGTGTTGTTGAGGCTCATTGATAGGCGCGCAGTAATCGCAAGTTGAAGTTGTCCGGCAGCTTGCATAACAACAGATAAAGCCGATTCATCCGTAATGCGGATATTTTTGTGGTAAGGCGTAGTGAGGTCTTGTTTTTCTAGCAGCTGATTAATTTGAGGACGTGCACCATACACCACCACGACTTTGATTCCGAGGCTGTGCATGAGTGCGATATCATTAATAATATTGCCAAAATTTTTGTGTGCGACGGCTTCTCCGCCCAGCATGATCACCATGGTTTTTCCGCGGTGAGCATTGACATAAGGTGTTGATTGACGGAATCCTTTTACGAGAGCAGTACTACGAATTTTCACTACAGCCATTCCTTTGTTTAATTATGTTAAAATAATGCCTTTTTATTCACTTGGTGGCAAGGTGAAATTTTGGAATAAAGCACAAACATATTGAGGTAGGTTCTTGGTCCCGTTAAGAGGGAAGGTTACAATGGTGGCGTCTTTCCTCAATACGTGAACCTCATGTCTTCTGCTGTTAATAAGAATGCTGCGATCACTGCTTCAAATCTGTCAAAAACGTCATCTAAATCAATGCTTCGTAAGTGGCTAGAGCGTTCTCTCATGCTTATAGCGATAGTTGGAACCGTTGTCGTGTGCATGCTGTATAGTGATTTGATTACTCGAACCATTAATCCGCCCATTCCCAAATCGACAATTTATGGTCGCTGGGTTGAGCAAGATGTTGCGCCTTATGCTCGTGAAGAATTTGTGTTGAGTGAGCGCGGTGTTACCGTAAATGGTTCTACAGTGGCGACCAGTTTTGAATTCGATGGGGATTCGTTTTCGTATCGAGTGGGTTCAAATGAGCGGCACTTCAATTTTGTGGGTAAGCAGCATGCAGAAATGAAGCTGGATGCCAATGCACATTATCTACCTGTATTCCGTTTAGAGGGGCGTGCAAGGATTGCGGTAAGATAGTCGTTTTTATTATTGTCTCTTAAGCTGACAGCTTTTTCGTCTGTGAGTCACATGGATGATCACAATTTCATCTCTCAATCAGTAAATCTTACTTTCAAACATAATCCGGACAATTCCGTAATTCTTCCGCTGCTATCATGTTGTATTAACTGAATGAATTCACAACGAGTAAACGGATTGGCTTAGCGTTGAAACATTTTGTCGTTGCTTTTCAATTGCACCGTATGCATTTGTTTGCCATCCTTTTGCTATTCTCTTTTACGGAAAAGACACGTGTTAAAAAAACTCCTTCCTATTATCTCTTTGAGCCTACTCTTTGGCTGTGCTCAACAAAATGATCGTGCTCAGCAATATCTTGATGGTGAGTTTCCTCAGATCCTCAATCAAGTGGATGTGGTTGAGTCTAACAAACCACGCGATTTTACTGAATTTAACAAGCAAGCTGAGCAAGTGGTGATAAAGTCACCATCCATGGCGAAGATATACCAACCGCTATATCAACGATTAAGTGAGTGGGCGCAACAGAGCGGAGACACCAGTGCGTTGAGTGCGTTTGGCATTCAAGCCGCGCAATTGGGTGGTGGTGATAAAAAAGGTAATGTGCTGTTTACCGGATACTTTTCTCCCGTGATGGAGCTGCGTCATACACCAAACGACATTTTTAAGTACCCAGTTTATGGCAAGCCAAACTGCTCATCAGATTGTCCGACTCGCGCGGAGATCTACAACGGGGCATTAGATGGCCAAGGTTTGGTGCTAGGTTACGCGCCTAATCGTATCGACCCATTTATGATGGAAGTGCAGGGCAGTGGCTATGTGCATTTTGAAGATGATGATACGTTGGAGTACTTCGCGTACGCAGGGAAAAATAATAAAGCTTACGTTAGTATTGGCCGCATTTTGATTGAACGTGGTGAAGTGCCGCGTGAAAAAATGTCTCTCAAAGCGATTAAAGAGTGGGTAATGGACAACGACGACGCAACAGTACGCGAGTTGTTGGAGCAAAACCCTTCTTACGTCTTCTTTGCGCCAAAAGCGGAAGCGCCAGTAACGGGGTCGGCTGGTATTCCTTTGTTGCCAATGGCCGCGGTCGCGGGTGACCGTTCTATCTTACCAATGGGCACACCAATCTTGGCGGAAGTACCATTGCTGAATGCGGATGGTACGTGGAGCGGTGCTCATCAACTGCGAATGCTGATCGTTTTAGATACTGGTGGTGCGGTAAAACAGAACCATTTGGATCTGTATCATGGCATTGGTGCGAGAGCAGGAACGGAAGCAGGGCACTACAAGCATTTTGGTCGAGTTTGGAAACTTGGGCTGGAAAACTCACCAACTCAAGCGCCTTGGGCTTTGCCGCCAGAAAAGCTACAATAGCCATCCAAGAAAGAGGAACACTCTCTTATCTAGACATTTCATCAAAGAGTGCGTATAAATCGCACTCTTTGTTTTTCTATCGATCATCTGGACTTCAATATGCGTGAACTCGATACCCCAGCATCTGACAGCTACAATCAACGCTTTGGCGGCACTCGTCGTCTTTATGGCAACAGTGAAGTAGACATTCTTCGCGCTGCACACGTTTGTGTGATTGGTATTGGTGGCGTAGGTTCATGGGCGGTGGAAGCGCTGGCTCGTACGGGGATCGGTGAGTTGACTCTGATTGATATGGACGATGTTTGTGTCACGAATATTAACCGCCAAATTCATGCGATGACGGGCACCGTTGGCCAAAGCAAAATTGAAGTGATGGCCGAGCGTGTCAAATTGATCAACCCAGAGTGTAAAGTCAATCTGATTGATGATTTCATCACGCCAGACAATCAACATGAGTACTTAAGCAAAGAGTTTGATTACGTGCTAGATGCGATTGACAGCGTAAAAGCGAAGGCGTCTTTGTTGGCGTATTGCCGCAGCAACAAGATCAAAGTGATCACTACGGGGGGCGCTGGTGGTCAGGTTGACCCAACGCAGATCATGGTCGCTGATTTAACGAAAACGATCCAAGATCCTCTAGCGAAGAAAATCAAAGACACCTTGCGCCGTCATCATAACTTCCCTAAGAATCCGGCTCGTAAGTTTGGTATTGATTGCGTGTTTTCAACCGAGCAGCTGAAGTACCCTCAAGCAGACGGTTCAGTGTGTGGTGTGAAGTCGACAGCGGAAGGCCCAAAACGTATGGATTGTGCTAGCGGTTTTGGTGCGGCGACTGTTGTAACTGCAACGTTTGGCTTTGTCGCGGTATCGCGAATCGTTGAGAAGTTGATTTCAAAATATAAGAAGTAAACTAGAAGAAGAGCGCATCATGACAGATTTTCCCGTTTCTCCATTTGGTACAGATATCACCAGCGAAGACATTGTAGCGACTATGCAGCAATTTCAAGGCTGGGAAGATCGTTACCGTCAGGTTATTCAGTGGGGTAAAAAGCTGCCACAAATGCCAGAAGAGCTGAAATCAGAACAAGTTACCGTTTCGGGTTGTGAAAGCTTGGTGTGGTTAGTGAGCAAAGAGCAAGATGGCGTTTGGCATTTTTGTGCGGACTCCGATGCGCGTATCGTCCGTGGATTGATTGCCTTGGTGATGGCAGCTTATGACGGTAAAACGGCCGATCAAATTCAAGCATTTGATATTGATGCTTATTTTGAACAACTGGGGCTTGTCTCCCATTTAAGCCCGTCACGTGGTAATGGCTTGAAAGCTATTGTAGAGCAGATTAAGCAAACCGCCGTGTAACGAGTCATTTTCCCAATTCTTAAAAAACGCCGAATAGCCTAGCTGTTTGGCGTTTTTTGTATCTGAGTTGAGATATTTTTTGCAAATGGATAAAAAATATGCAAATGGTCGACTATTTTAGCGTTAATTAACCATTCTATTGATCCTGGTTCATTATATTGCCCACTTGGTTTTTATAAACTCAATTGTATTTAAAATTTGTCTATATTAGATAATAGACATATGCCCCACTCGCTCCTATTCCCCAATGTGGAAACACACTTGGAAGCGATTGGGTTACTTAGATACAAATGCTAGGAACCTCCCTATATGCAATTCACCTTGGAACATGCGCAAGACGTGTTATCCGGAATGCCAGACCCCACTTTTATTCTGAGTGAAGATGGTATCTATATTGATGTTTTTGGAGGAACAGATAAAAAAGCCTATCACGATGGAAGCAATTTGATAGGTGAGACGCTGCACAGCGTACTCGAGAAAGATAAAGCTGACTGGTTTATCGAGCAGGTCAATCGATCACTGAAACAAGACAGTATTGTGACGGTCGAGTACAAGATGTGCGCCGACAGCATTCAGGGAATAGATGCTAACAGTGGGCCAAGAGGCGACCTATACTACGAAGGCAAGATCTGCCCACTCGCTATAAAATACCGAGGTCGTCGCGTTGTCCTTATTCTTACACGCAACATCTCCAATCGCCACCGAGTTGAAACCCTTCTTCGCCATCAAAGCCAAATTGATGCTCTTACCAACATCTACAATCGACGTGTCTTTTTCGAAAAGCTCACAGAAGAGGTCATTAAAGCTCAAGAGCCGAACTATCACTCCGCGTTGTTATTGTTTGATTTGGACTTTTTTAAAGTCATCAATGATAAACGTGGTCATGATGCGGGGGATTATGTCTTAGAGACCTTAGCTGATTTGGTTTCTCACTTACTCGTCAAAGACGAAATTTTTGCAAGAGTCGGAGGGGAGGAGTTTGCGATTATTTTGCCAGAAACTTCTCTGTCGGCGGCGAAAGAGGTAGGAGAGGAAGTACGTTCCCACATTCAAAATTGTCAGTTCGAATTTGAAAAGATTGAAATTCCGGTCACGGTGAGTGTAGGCGTGGTGGAAATAGGCAGAAATGAAACCACCAAACGTTTGTATGCGCATGCAGATAAAGCGCTTTATGCTGCGAAAAGAAATGGCAGAAATTGCGTGGCGACTCTGGATAGGCAGATGGAGTAACCTTGTTGGTTACTCCAAATCAAACTGTTGGCGTTATAGCATGTCGACGGCTTTTTCTACGGCGGCGATGAGTCTATCCACATCTTCAGCCGTGTTATAAATACCAAAAGAAACGCGTACCGTGCCTTTAACGTTTAGCGCATCCATCAATGGGTGAGCGCAGTGGTGTCCTGCTCGTACCGCAATGCCTTGTTGATCGAGCAGCGTCGCCATGTCTTGGTGATGAACGCCGTCCATGACGAACGTCAGTACAGAGGCATTCAGCTGATAGCCTAGAATATGGATGTCATCCAACGCGCTTAGTGCTTGGTAGGCCTTATCCTGAAGCGCATGGAGATGATCCTCTACTTCGTGATGGTCAAAACCTTGGTACCACTCAATGGCTTTCGCTAGAGCAATTGCGCCCGCAACGTTTGGTGTGCCCGCTTCAAATTTACCAGGAAGTGCAGAAAACGTCGTTTTCTCGAAAGAAACGCGTTCAACCATTTTACCGCCGCCGTGCCATGGAGGCATGGCTTCCAAAAGTTCAAGCTTGCCGTATAAAACCCCAATGCCTGCTGGTGCATAAAGTTTGTGACCTGAGAAAACGTAGAAATCGATATCTGATGCCGATAAATCAAGTTGCTCATGTACGATGCCTTGCGCGCCATCAACTACAATAACCGCGCCAACGTTGTGCGCCAGTTCAGTAATTTTTTCTATAGGTTGGCGTGTGCCTGTTACGTTGGTTATTTGTGCGCAAGCAACAATTTTACAGCGGTCAGACAGAAGCGCCTCAAATGCACTTATGTCGAACTGACAATCTGATGTCATCGGAACTTTAATGACTTTAGCACCCGTTTGCTCTGCCACGATTTGCCAAGGCACGATGTTGGCGTGGTGCTCCATCTCGCTAATCAAGATCTCATCACCTGGTTGTAACGTGCTACGGGCGTAGGTTTGAGCAATTAAGTTCAGTGCTTCGGTTGCGCCCCGTGTCCAAATGATTTCCTTAGAGCTGTTTGCACCAATAAAGCTTGCCACTCGTTCTCGTGCCGCTTCAAATTGGCTGGTGGCATTAGCCGTTAAACTATGGCTGCCGCGGTGAACATTGGCATTTTGCGCACTGTAGTAATGACTGATGACATCAATCACACATTGCGGTTTTTGCGTTGTCGCTGCGCTATCTAGATACACTAAGGGCGTATCGTTGACGGATTGGTTTAGAGCAGGAAATTGCTCGCGTACAGCATTTACGTCAAACATTATTCTTCACCAAGCTTGTGGTAGTGCAGAGTAGGCAGAGGGATCATTGGTTCAGCAACTGACCATGCGTGTTTTTTACCTGAGAGTTGAATGATTACTTCCATTGCGAACTCTAAAGCTGTACCCGGACCTTGACTAGTGATCAGGTTGTGGTTGATATCAAAGGTCACGCGTTTGCTGCGCCACTTCTCTTCCGGGATATGTGACTGAAAGCTCGGGTGACAGGTCATCAGTGATTGTGAGAAAAGATCATGGTGTTGCAATACCAACGCCGGTGCTGCGCAGATAGCTGCGACCAATTTTCCCTCGTAGATGTGCTGCTTAAGGATTTCTATCATCACCGTACTATCACGAAAAATTTCTGCACCACCAACACCACCAGAAAGCGCTATGGCGTCAAACTCATCATCAGCGATATCGACCAGTTTACAATCGGCTGTTAGTGTGACTCCGCGAGAAGCTTTCATCGTCAATGAGCCATCAAAAGCAGCACTCGCTACCGTAACGTCATAACCCGCGCGAACCATCATGTCGATAACGGTGACGGCTTCCATTTCTTCGGTGCCCGGAGCGATTGGCACTAAGATTTTCTTACTCATTGTTCTGTCCAGCTTTGTTCTATTTGTTTGATGCGTTGGTAAAGTTTTAAATTCTCAGGCGTATTGATGCGATGTTTCTCGGCAGCCTTTAACAAGTATCCGGTTATAAAATCAATTTCCGTTCGACGCTGATGGAATACGTCTTGTCTCATTGAAGAATAGTTCTCAGCTGTGGCGTTCACCACTTGCAGTACCGTATCGAAAAGAGAGCGAAACTCGATAGCAATACCTTCTTTACTCAGTACTTCAACCAGTTCTTGAGTGATGCTTTCGAGTTGTATCTTAAACTCGGGCTGCGCAAGCTCACCATTCTTACACTGCTGAATCGCAGTCAGTGGGTTAATCGCGCAGTTAATTGCTAACTTAGTCCATAACGCAGATTGGATGTGTGGATTCCAAATGGCCTCTGGAAGAGCATGATGCATAACATCTTGCAGAAAAGCGCACTGCATTCCTTTGTCATTATAACCACCCACTTGCGTTGTTCCGTGACCGCTATGCAGTACGTGTTGGTTATCTGGTTTGTATGCGCCGTGCGTCGTTGTGGCGAGCACGATAGGATTGTTTGGCAGAGCCTTCTCCACGCCAGAGGCGGTACCCATACCATTGTGCATCGGCATGATAATCGTGTCTGCGTTGATATGAGGGAGCAAAGGCTGAATGGCGTCTTCCACTTGCCAAGCTTTTACCGTGATCAAAATGAGGTCCGCTTGATTTACGGAGGAAATATCTTGATTACTGAATACGATTGCGGGTGTGTCATCCAACTGAAGTGATTGTTGTCTCTCTGAACTTCTTCCCCACAATGAAACATTGTGCCCGGCAAGTTTAAATTTTGTTGCCCAGAGTGAGCCCACCGCACCTGGACCGAGGATAAGGATATTCACCAAACGCTCTCATTAAAAAGGTTTGCTGCAAGGATAATGAGGGAAAAAAGGAAAGCAAATAAAAATGGCGCCGAAAGGCGCCATTTTTGAGCAAACTTAGTGGTTCAATTAGAACTTGTAAGTTACAGCTAGGTAGTGGCTTACACCAGTCGATTCTAGCTCAACACCTGGAGCAACTTGTAGACCGTCTTTTACGCCATATACTTCTTTGTATGCTTTCAGGCCGTAACCAACCGCGAAGCGATCTGAGTGCCAGTAAATGCCGTTGAACATTGCACCACCGTTTGACGCGGTAGTACCAAATTTGTTACCAGCATCATCATCCATACCGAATTGGTAATCAATGTAACCTTGGTAAGAAATGAATGAACCATTGTCGAAGAAGTAGAATGGTTTGAACCAGTTAGTCGAGATTTGGAAACCGTTCCAACCTTTGTTGTTGCCATCGTAAGTGCTGTACAGGTTTAGGCCGATTTTACCTAACCAAGGAACCATTACATCAGAACCTAAACCGATTTTCTGGTTGTTTACACCACCGTTGTTACCGCCCCATTCCATTAGAGATGCAATGTATAGCTCTTGAACTGGACCGAAAGATAGGTCTTTACCAGTTACGGCATCTAGAGACATACGTGGTGCAAATTTCATGAACATCTTGTCAGGAGCGCCGTTCTCAATTGACTTATCTTGGTTATCTTTAGTCGCTAGGTTAAATACGTCTACGTAACCGTATAGGTCGAAAATACCAGAGCGACCGCCAAATTCCATTTCTAGGTAATCGTGAGCGTTGTCGTCAGCGCCTTTAACTCGTGGCATTTCATCAATTGAGTACATGTAGTTGAACTGCATCCACTTGTAATCGTTTTTGTGGATATCGCCGTCAGAGTAATCTGCCGCCATAACTGGAGCTGAAGTAGCCGCTAGAAGGCTAAGAGCTAAAAGTGATTTACGCATAAGGGGACTCTCTATGTTTGTAATGATTCAGAACACGCAATCTGTGCTGCGCTTTCCAATTGGCGGGAATAATAGCGATAAAAATCCCAAATGAAAGTGATAAAGGGTGCAAAATTGAACGTTTTTGGTGAGTTGTGTCACGAAATTATCTTTATTTACGGAACTTTTTGTTTGTTGCATTCAATTGCAGTAAATATGTGATTTAGATCGTTTGCGTAAGCGATTTTATGACTTTTTAAGCCAGTCGATTAACCAACATAAATCGTTAGTGATCGGAGTGATAAGGGATTCGTATGTATCCGTGAATCAAAGAGGACGTTTGAATGAAAGAAGTCATGTTATTCCCACTCACTTCAGTTGTACTCCCTGAAGGTAAAATGAATCTGCGCATTTTTGAGCCACGATATAAGCGAATGGTAAAGGAATGCAGCCTACAAAATGTGGGTTTTGGAGTTTGCCTAGTAGGAAGTGAAGGTGACCCTAAAGACGTGGGTAACGTTTCATCTATCGGAACTTTGGTCAGGATCGTTGATTTTGAAACACTCAGTGATGGCCTTCTTGGTATTACAGTTGCTGGTGAGCAACGCTTTGTTGTCAAACGCGTCCGTGCAGATGCGGATGGCTTACGTCATGCAGAGGTTGAATGGTTAGACAATTGGCAACATCTAGACAACTCACCAGATTTATTCTTTTTAAGCCAGCAGTTATCCCATGTTTATGAAGAGTTTCCTCAACTTGGAAGCCTCTACCAGCATCGTTTTTACGATGACTCTGCTTGGGTTACTCAGCGTTGGCTTGAGTTACTACCCCTAGACTGCAATCTGTTCGAACAGCTAGTCGGCGCAGAGGACTGTATTTCTGCGTTGCAATTTCTGACAGAAGCCATAGAAGCCCCGACTAACAAAGAGGCAAGGATATGAAAGGATTTAATAAAGCTGCGCTAACTATTGTTGCGACATTAGGACTGGCGGCGTGTGGCTCCGACAGTGACACTATCGAGTATTCCAATTTACAAGCAGTGCACGCGTCTTCTGATGCGCCGCTTGCAAATGTGTGGATCAACGATAAACCATCATTAACGAATGTTGATTATGGTGTGGGATCTGGCTACGTTAAATTGCGAGAGGGGATGAATTCGATTCAGGTCGATGTTCAGCTCCCAGGTAATGAAACCGCGACCGTAATACCTAAAACAGAACTAGATCTTGATTCCGACCTCAATTATAACGTGTTCGTTGTTGGCGATGCCGATGGTTCGCCAAACCCAGTTGAGCCTTTAGTTGTGACTCGCAGCGCCGATTCAATGGCTGATGCCAATAGTCTAGATGTTCAAGTTGTTCATGCAGCTTCAGGCGTTCCTGCTGTTGATCTTTATGTCACTGAGCCAGGTGCTGCTCTTGCTAGCGCGACTCCAATAACTAACCTTGCTTACAAAGCTTCTACCGACGTATTGAACATCCCAGCTGGTGAGTATCAAGTTCGACTTGCCGTAGGAGACAGCGTTGCTTTTGACTCGGGCACAGTATCTCTTGCGGCTAATTCCAACTTGACGATTGCCGCTATCGGCACAGGAGATTCGAATAGCACGTCACCTGTCAAACTCTTGGTGTTGGACGGTTCGGGCTCTTCTATAATTGAAGATATGGGCAGCCAAGCTGAAGTAAGAGTCGGACACCTTGTCGATGGAGCGCCAGTCGTCGATGTTAACGTTAACGGGGCGGCCTTCGCTCCTCTTGCCGACTTAGCGTTCAAAGAGATTCGTGGTTATTTGGATCTCGATGCTGGCGCTTACGATATTGACGTTTACGTGGATGGCACAACAACCAATCCGATCATAGATGTTGACGGGTTAATGGTTGCAGGTGGAATGGATTACAGTGTTTATGCAGTCGGTGTTGTTAGCCCAGCGATTGATATCGAAGCTCTGGTTGTTGAAGACATGAGACGTGCAGTGGCAACTAGCGCGACGCTGAATGTGACACACGCGGCGGCTAATCCTATAGCGGAAATGGTGGATATTTACCTCACTACGAGTGCAGGAATAGATGGAAGTGATCCAACCATCGCTAATTTTGCGTATAAAAATAGCGTACAAGGATTATATGTCGCTGAAGGTACATATTATGTAACGGTAACAGTGGCTGGTAACCCAAGTATTGTTGCGGTTGACTCAGCACCAGTCAATGTAATGAACGGTGTTGTGTACCAAGTCGTTGCCATTGATGATGGGAACAACGGTGGTTTCAACTTGTTGGTCGATGACGTGACCGATTAGGACGAATGGGAGGAGGAAACTCCTCCCACAAATTAAGGCCGATTATGATGAGTGATAGCCCGAAAAAACTGGGGCGCAGTGATTGGAACGATTACATGGATAAAGTGAAGGATCGAGACAAAGATGCGTTCGCTTTTGTATTCCGTTTTTACGCACCCAAGCTGAAGCAATTCGCTTACAAACATGTTGGTAATGAGCAAGTTGCTATGGAGATGGTGCAAGAGACCATGGCGACAGTTTGGCAGAAAGCGCACCTCTATGATGGTGAAAAGAGCGCGTTATCGACTTGGATATATACCATAATCCGAAACCTTTGTTTTGATCTGCTGAGAAAACAGAAAGGTAAGGAATTACACATTCATTCTGATGACATTTGGCCGTCAGAGTATTATCCACCTGATCTTGTTGATCACTATTCACCAGAACAAGATATGTTGAAAGAACAGGTGGTTAAGTTTTTAGATATATTACCGAAAAACCAGAGAGATGTTTTACAAGCGGTATATCTTGAAGAGTTACCTCATCAACAGGTCGCGGAATTATTTGATATACCCCTCGGTACCGTAAAATCCAGGCTGAGGCTTGCAGTAGAAAAGCTAAGGCATTCAATGCATACGGAGCAACTATGAACAAACACCCAGATAACAGCTTGTTAGAAGCATACGCTTCGGGAAGCATTGATGCAGTTTCTGGTCTTGTGGTCGCAACCCATTTAGAAACATGCACCAAGTGCCGAGCTTATGTGAACCAAGTCGAAGCAAGTCAAGCGAACATCGTAAGTGACATACCTTCTGAGTATGTTTCTGAATTTGACGACATGTTTAATGACATCATCAATGCGGAGCCAGCGACTGATAATATCGTGATCCGCGACTCTGCTGCTGTTAATGTGGCAGGAAAAAGTTTCGCTCTTCCTAAAACTCTAGCGCGTTTCTCTGACCTCGTAGGGTCATGGAGAAGTTACGGAGGCAAGGTTTTCAGTGCTCAGATTGACCTAGGGGAAGACGCTCGTGTCAGCTTAATGTACATCGGGGAAGATGTGCAAATTCCTCAACATACGCACAAAGGCCTGGAGTCTACATTGATCCTACATGGTGGATTTAGTGACGAGGATGGCCAATATGAAGAAGGCGATTTGATGATTAGAGACGCATCAGTGAAGCACAGCCCTTACACTAAGGCCGGAGAAGACTGCTTGTGTTTAACCGTATTGACTGAGCCGATGATCTTTACTCAAGGCGTGGCACGTATATTTAATATGTTTGGTAAAGGGTTATACCCATAGACCTCTTATCTTATATCTCGCAAAACAAAAACCACCGAATTCGGTGGTTTTTTATATGTTTCGTTAATGTTTGTGACGTGCTTTTTCCAATAGAGCATCAAAGTAATGTCGTAGCGAGTACAACATAATCAAGCTTGGCACGACCATGACAGCGGTAAGCACGAAGAATGTGCTCCAATCATTAAGATAATCCACTAGCTCGCCACTGAAAGAAGCAAGAGTCGTCCGTCCGAAGTTTCCTAGAGAGGCAAGCAACGCATACTGAGTTGCCGAAAATGCTTGCCCGGTTAGAATCGTCAAAAATGAAACAAAAGCGACAGTTGAGAAAGCAGTCGTAAAGTTATCGACAATAATCGTGGCTAAGTACAAGTGCTCGTTTGGGCCTACCGAAGCAATCCAAGCAAACA
This sequence comes from Vibrio sp. Vb1337, assembly GCF_033338715.1. Classification (NCBI taxonomy): domain Bacteria; kingdom Pseudomonadati; phylum Pseudomonadota; class Gammaproteobacteria; order Vibrionales; family Vibrionaceae; genus Vibrio; species Vibrio sp. Vb1337. Next base: position 103,267 of record NZ_JAWOTD010000010.1, read on the forward strand.
TCAAGTTACTGGCAGACATAGCAATACCGCCGATCATTAATCCACGTACAATACCAAACCTAACGTTGAACATGCTTCCGACAAAAGTAAAGAAGATGGTGGCTCCCCAACCGATCAGTTTGGAGTAATAGCCAATTTGTTCATTGCTAAAACCAATATCTTTATAGAACGCGATCGACATCCTGCCCAAAAACGCTTCGCCAATTTTAAATAGGAAAACGAACAGCAACAGAGTAATCGCGACACGGACGCCATTGCGATTAAAGAAATCAAGGAAAGGTTCTACAACAGTCACGGTAAACCAAGCTACGACTTTTGAACCAACCACTTCTTTGTGGCGTTGTTCAGCGGCAGACTGAAGTTGTTCGCGTTGAGTCTTCGGTTCACCGACTAAAATCGTAAAGACCATTAGAATGCCGACTATCACCGCCATCCCGTAGTACACACCATTCCAACCGACACTGTCAGCATTAACAAACGCTAAATAACCCGGTAGTGAATAACCTGTCCACCAGCCAATGACCGCCATTGCAGAAGCTTGAGGCAGTTTAGACTCTTCTGACTTTGGGAAAGTATCAATACGAAAAGCATCAATTGCGATGTCTTGTGTCGCTGAAGCCGTTGCAATGCACAAGGCGAGTAGTGACGCAAACACCAAGTTTTCCGCTGGATTAACGCCGGCAATAAATAGGGTAGCGACGAGTACGATACTTTGGCAAAAGAAAATCCAGCTACGTCTTTGCCCCAGCAGTCTAAAGAGGACTGGCAGCTTCACGCGGTCAACCAGAGGTGCCCACAGAAAGTTGATCGCATAGACCGCAAAAACGCTACCAAAATAGCCAATTGCGGAGAGGGTCAAGCCGGCATCTTTTAGCCAACCTGACATGTTTGAACCGATAAGAACCCACGGAAAGCCGCTAGAGCAGCCCAGCATGAAAACCCACATGAGTCGTTTATCGAGGTAACTTTTTACCGTTTCCAACCAAGTGATGGAAGGTAATGAAGACATAAATCAATCCAATAAAATGAAGCCGTTGAAAGAGAAAGCCCTTCGATTATTCAAAGGGCTTATCGTTTTGGCTATTTAAGTAGTGTAGCTTTGGTGATGACGATTTGCGTCTCTGGTACATCACGCATTCGGCCTACTGTCGTGGTCGGCTGCTGAGCCATTTTCTGGATAACGTCGAACCCCTCAGTAACCTCACCAAATACAGCATAACCTGGTGGTCGAGCGCCATAGTTGAGAAAGTCATTGTCGACTAAGTTGACGAAAAACTGACGAGTTGCAGAGTTTGGTGCATTAGTTCGTGCCATGGCGATGGTAGCACGGTCATTGTTTAGACCATTATTTCCTTCGTTTTTGATTGGCGCGTATGTTTTCACCATCTGCATATCTTGGTTAAAGCCGCCACCTTGCGCCATAAAGCCTGGGATAATACGATGAAAAATAGTACCTTCGTAGCTCCCATCTTCTACATATTTCAGAAAATTAGCGACAGTGATAGGTGCTTTCTCTTCGTTTAACTCAACCGTAAATGAACCAAGGGTCGTTTCAAACGCTACTTTTGGCCCAGCCCAAACGCTGCAGCTGAGTAATGCTAAAGACAGAATCGCTTTGCGTAACATTAGAAACGCTCCTGCATGTATTGACGAAGCTCAGGGTCATTGGCAATCTCTTTAAGCGTCAATGTCACCACATCATTCAATGTCTCTTCAATATCGGCATCAGAAGCACTCAATGTGCCAGATCGCTTTGCTGTACCTGTATAAGTTTTGACTAGCTTGCCCTCAGGTGTCTCTGCTGTGATTTCCAGCACAACTTTAGCATCCATCTCATTTTCCATCACCGAATGCTTCACGTTGACCAACGCTTCTTGAACGCTCAATTCAATCGCGTTGTTGCTGTTTAGATCCGCATGGAAACCTTGAGATGAGAATTGCTTCTCTAATGCTTCTTCTAACGCAATACGTAAATTCTGTTTAGCATGAAGAGGAAGAATGTTCGAACGGCCGTTATCCACCAACGCCACGTACTGCGCTGCACGTACATCTTTGCTGGTCAAACTGTAAGTCTTGCCTTGAACAATTGGATTGGTGCTCAATGTGCTTTCTGGCATCAGGTTCAGCTGAGGTTGTTGAGGGGCTGAACACGCAGCAAGCAACGCAACCGAAGCCGCAAGTACCAATTTTCTCATTTTATTATTCCTTTTAACTATTTTGCTAAAGCTTATTTTGCGCTTAATTTAGCAGGATTTTTTGTAGCCTGTAAAATCACAAACTTATTGTTGGAAGCGATAAGTTTCACATTTTTATCGCCAAACAGACGTTTGAGTTTTGCGTCGTACCCGAGGTGACGATTTCCGATAACCAGTAAACGGCCATTTTCACTTAATACTTGTTTAGCATCGCAGAACATTTGCCAAGCAATATGATCGGTGATTGCCTGTTGTTGATGAAACGGTGGATTACACATAACCATAGAGCTGCTGCTGTGTTTAAAACCGTCCAAGCAATTGTTCGCTATGCACTGTATGTCTCTATTTTCACCAAGGTTGTCGCGTAGGTTCTGTTTTGCCGACTCAAGCGCCATAAAACTTTCATCAACACATGTTAGCCGAGCATTTGGATTCAACTGACCAAATTTAACAGACAGAACACCATTGCCGCAGCCGAGGTCGATGACATTGTCTATCGAAGGGTCTTGAGGCAGGTGCTGCAGCATAAAGCGTGCACCTAAATCTAAACTTTCTCCTGAATAGACATTTGGCATGTTCTTGAGTTCGATATCTTCGCCATCAACGCGCCAAGTCGTGAAAGGCATTACTTCAATCGGAGGCTCAACTGTTGCTTGAGAAAACACCAATCTGTGCTTTTTCCAGGCCAAAGATGTTTTTGTTTCGCCTAAGTATTTTTCAAACAGTTTTAGCGTCGAAGTGTGAATGTCTTTCGCTTTATTGACTGCAATGACGGGGCAGGAAGCCGGTAGCGCCTTTCTTAATTGGCTTAGTATCCACACTAGATGGCGGTTACTTTTGGGCAGTTGCAGCAAGACGAGATCAATATTGGCAGGAACGAGGTCCATCGTGGTGGCAAACGCTACTTTATTGCACTGGTTTTGCTCGAGATTTTGCTGTGCACCTTTATGTGAGATGAATGAATCACTCATTAGCGTTACATGGTGCTTTTCCGAAAACCAGCAGGAGAGGGCACCAAAGCTGTCATTAATCACGAGGATGTTTTGATTGTCTGGCAAAGCAAGCTCTTCAACATGATTAATAAGATACTCATCACCGGCATCCCACGCTTGTAGCGTTTCGTTACTTCGTTTTGGGAAACGATGAAGTGTTAAGCTTCGCTCGTGAAGGTTCAGTTCGGTTTTCATAGCTAAATGTAAGTTGATTTAGAAATTAAGTGTTATTGTCGCAAATGATGACGTGTCGAGATACAAAAAGCTGTCAAATTTTACGAGTTCAGTGATGGCTGCTCTTTAGACATGTTCGTGGAGTCAAGCACCTTGAGACAATATGTCTACAAAGTGCGTCAATAATGAGAGTGACGTTTGAGTGATGCATGTCTGCTTTACTTAGGTATATACTTATGGAATTCGCATCAATGAGGAACGAATATGATCCAAGAAATCATAGAGAAGAAACTACACAGTGAGCTGCAACCCAGCTATCTCAAAGTCATTAATGAGAGCTACATGCATAATGTGCCACCAGGCTCAGAGAGTCATTTCAAAGTGATTGTTGTGAGTGATTCGTTCGCGGGACAGCGTTTGATTGGGCGCCATCGTCAAGTTCATCAAATTTTGGCAGATGAACTGGACAACCACATTCATGCATTAGCTATTCATACATACACTGATGAAGAGTGGAAGCGTGAACAAGATGGCGCCCCTGATAGCCCGATGTGTATGGGTGGTGGTCACTAAAAACGCAAGATATAAAGGTGCAGAGAAAAGGTGGCTTAAGGCCATCTTTTTTCGTTTTACATTCTTAAGGGACGTTAACGTGGAACAAATTCTGGTTAAAAAATGTGTTAACAGTGTTTCAACAAATGAATGGAAATTGCAGAATATTTCAGGCGATGAATATCACTTTTCCATAAGATATGTATGGAATATGGCATTTGTGCGATGGGTCAAAGTTATGACTATTCTTTGACCTTTTAGACCTGATTCTACCGAAATAACCCCTCTATTCTAATGATTGATCATGGCATCAAGTTCCTAAAAAATGCTAGACTACGGCACCTGATAAATCTCGCGTATTCCTTGTGACGAGATTTTTAATAGGATGTTGCGATTTTGATGTTTAAAACAACATCAAAACCGGACACTGATGTCGTGTCTAAAAGTTACGCAATCAAAAGAATCTTTTTCCCGATAAAAGTAGTGCAAGTGCGTATGATTACAATAAAGAAGGGCTTGGATCTTCCTATCGCAGGAACTCCATCCCAGGTGATTAATGATGGTAAGACCATCAAAAAAGTCGCCTTGCTTGGCGAAGAGTACGTTGGCATGCGACCTACCATGCATGTCCGCGTTGGTGATGAAGTGAAAAAAGCGCAAGTTCTTTTTGAAGATAAAAAGAACCCAGGCGTGAAATTTACTGCACCAGCAGCCGGTAAAGTGATCGAAGTTAACCGTGGCGCTAAACGTGTCCTTCAATCTGTAGTGATTGAAGTGGCAGGTGAAGAGCAGGTGACATTTGATAAGTTCGAAGCCGCTCAACTTTCAGGTCTAGATCGTGAAGTGATCAAGACTCAGTTGGTTGACTCTGGCTTATGGACCGCTTTACGTACTCGTCCGTTTAGCAAGGTTCCTGCAATCGAGTCTTCTACTAAGGCTATTTTCGTAACTGCAATGGATACTAATCCACTAGCAGCTAAGCCTGAGTTGATCATTAATGAGAAACAAGAAGCATTCATTGCTGGTCTAGACATTCTTTCAGCCCTGACAGAAGGCAAGGTTTACGTATGTAAATCTGGCACTAGCTTGCCACGCTCTTCACAGTCTAACGTAGAAGAACACGTCTTCGATGGCCCTCACCCAGCAGGTCTTGCTGGCACCCACATGCATTTCCTATACCCAGTAAATGCAGAGAATGTGGCATGGAGCATCAACTACCAAGACGTTATCGCGTTCGGTAAGCTGTTCCTAACTGGTGAGCTATGCACAGATCGTGTTGTGTCTCTAGCTGGCCCAGTTGTGAATAACCCTCGTCTAGTTCGTACCGTAATGGGTGCAAGCTTAGATGACCTAACAGATAACGAGCTGATGCCTGGCGAAGTTCGTGTGATCTCTGGTTCAGTACTAACAGGTACACATGCAACTGGTCCACACGCATACCTTGGCCGTTACCATCAACAGGTTTCTGTATTACGTGAAGGCCGTGAAAAAGAACTATTTGGCTGGGCAATGCCTGGTAAGAATAAGTTCTCGGTAACTCGCTCTTTCCTTGGTCACGTATTCAAAGGTCAGTTGTTCAATATGACAACGACGACCAATGGTAGTGATCGTTCAATGGTTCCAATTGGCAACTACGAACGCGTAATGCCTCTAGATATGGAGCCTACTTTGCTGCTTCGTGATCTATGTGCCGGCGACACAGACAGTGCTCAAGCACTGGGTGCGCTTGAACTGGATGAAGAAGATCTAGCATTGTGTACCTTTGTATGTCCAGGTAAGTACGAGTACGGTACGTTACTTCGTGAATGCCTAGATACTATCGAGAAGGAAGGGTAATTTTCATGGCTCTTAAAAAGTTTCTTGAAGACATCGAGCATCATTTTGAGCCTGGTGGCAAACACGAAAAATGGTTTGCCCTGTACGAAGCTGTAGCAACAGTTTTTTACACGCCAGGTATCGTAACAAATAAAAGCTCGCACGTTCGTGATAGCGTTGACCTAAAACGTATCATGATCATGGTTTGGTTTGCGGTATTCCCAGCAATGTTCTGGGGTATGTACAACGCAGGTGGCCAAGCTATTGCAGCACTTAACCACATGTACGCTGGTGACCAACTAGCGACAGTTATCGCAGGTAACTGGCACTACTGGCTAACAGAAATGCTTGGCGGCACTATCGGTGCGGAAGCGGGTGTTGGCAGTAAGATGCTACTAGGTGCGACTTACTTCCTGCCAATCTACGCAACAGTATTTATTGTTGGTGGCTTCTGGGAAGTGTTGTTCTGTATGGTGCGTAAACACGAAGTTAACGAAGGTTTCTTTGTAACTTCTATCTTATTCGCACTTATCGTTCCACCAACGCTACCTCTATGGCAAGCGGCACTAGGTATCACATTTGGTGTTGTTGTAGCAAAAGAGATCTTCGGTGGTACAGGTCGTAACTTCCTTAACCCTGCACTTGCAGGTCGTGCATTTCTATTCTTCGCTTACCCAGCGCAAATTTCGGGTGACGTAGTATGGACTGCAGCTGACGGCTTCTCTGGTGCAACTGCTCTTAGCCAATGGGCTCAAGGTGGTAACGGTGCTCTAGTTAACACAGTAACTGGCGCTCCTATCACTTGGATGGACGCGTTCATCGGTAACATCCCTGGCTCTATTGGTGAAGTATCGACTCTAGCTCTAATGATCGGTGCAGCGATGATCGTTTACATGCGAATCGCTTCATGGCGCATCATTGCGGGTGTGATGATCGGTATGATCGCAGTATCGACTCTGTTTAACGTGATCGGTTCTGACACTAATCCAATGTTTAATATGCCATGGCACTGGCACCTAGTTCTAGGTGGTTTTGCATTCGGTATGTTCTTCATGGCAACGGACCCAGTATCAGCGTCATTTACTAGCAAAGGTAAATGGTGGTACGGCATCCTGATTGGTGCAATGTGTGTGATGATCCGTGTAGTTAACCCAGCGTACCCAGAAGGTATGATGCTGGCGATTCTATTCGCGAACCTATTCGCACCTCTGTTCGACCATGTAGTGATTGAGAAGAACATCAAGCGGAGACTAGCACGCTATGGCAAGTAATAACGACAGCATTAAAAAGACGCTGGGTGTTGTTATCGGGTTGAGCCTTGTTTGTTCAATCATCGTATCAACAGCAGCAGTAGGTCTGCGTGATAAGCAAAAAGCTAACGCTGTCCTAGATAAGCAATCAAAGATCGTTGAAGTTGCAGGCATTGACGCAAACGGTAAGAAAGTACCAGAGCTATTTGCTGAGTACATCGAACCTCGTCTAGTAGACCTTGAAACAGGTAACTTTACTGAGGGTAATGCATCTACGTACGATCAACGTGAAGCATCAAAAGATGCAGAACGTTCAATCGCATTGACACCAGAAGAAGACGTAGCTGATATCCGTCGTCGCGCGAATACAGCAGTGGTGTACCTTGTAAAAGATCAAGATGAAGTCCAAAAAGTTATCCTGCCTATGCACGGTAAAGGACTATGGTCGATGATGTATGCCTTTGTAGCCGTTGAAACTGATGGTAACACTGTGTCTGCTATTACTTACTACGAGCAAGGTGAAACTCCTGGACTTGGTGGTGAAGTAGAGAACCCTTCATGGCGCGATCAATTCATTGGCAAGAAATTGTACAATGAAGATCACCAGCCAGCGATTAAGGTCGTGAAAGGCGGCGCACCGCAAGGTTCTGAGCACGGTGTTGATGGCCTATCAGGAGCGACGCTCACTAGTAATGGTGTTCAACACACATTTGACTTCTGGTTAGGTGATATGGGCTTTGGTCCTTTCCTAGCAAAAGTTCGTGACGGAGAACTTAACTAATGTCTAGTGCACAAAACGTTAAAAAGAGCATCCTAGCGCCAGTGTTGGATAACAACCCAATCGCGCTACAAGTTCTTGGTGTATGTTCTGCTCTTGCAGTAACAACTAAACTAGAAACAGCTTTTGTAATGACACTAGCGGTAACATTTGTAACTGCGTTGTCTAACTTCTCTGTTTCATTGATCCGTAACCACATTCCTAACAGTGTGCGTATCATCGTTCAGATGGCAATCATCGCATCGTTAGTAATCGTGGTAGACCAAGTGCTAAAAGCTTACCTATACGATATCTCTAAACAGCTATCTGTATTCGTTGGTCTGATTATCACTAACTGTATCGTAATGGGTCGTGCTGAAGCATTCGCAATGAAGTCTGCGCCAGTACCATCTCTTATTGACGGTATTGGTAACGGTCTAGGTTACGGCTTCGTTCTTATCACTGTAGGTTTCTTCCGTGAGCTATTTGGCTCAGGCAAACTATTTGGTCTAGAAGTTCTACCTCTAGTGAGCAACGGTGGTTGGTACCAGCCTAACGGCCTAATGCTACTAGCACCATCAGCATTCTTCCTAATCGGCTTCCTTATCTGGGTAATCCGTATTCTGAAACCAGAACAAGTAGAAGCGAAGGAGTAAGGACGTCATGGAACATTACATTAGTCTGTTAGTTAAATCGATTTTCATCGAAAACATGGCTCTGTCTTTCTTCCTAGGTATGTGTACTTTCCTTGCCGTATCTAAGAAGGTTAAGACCTCTTTCGGCCTAGGTGTTGCAGTTGTGGTAGTTCTGACTATCGCTGTTCCTGTGAACAACCTGGTATACAACCTAGTTCTGAGAGAGAACGCGTTAGTTGAGGGCGTGGACCTTAGCTTCCTAAACTTCATCACCTTTATCGGTGTAATTGCAGCACTTGTACAGATTCTAGAGATGGTCCTAGACCGTTTCTTCCCACCTTTGTACAACGCGCTAGGCATCTTCCTACCGCTGATCACAGTAAACTGTGCAATCTTCGGTGGTGTATCTTTCATGGTACAACGTGACTACAACTTTGCTGAATCGATCGTTTACGGTTTCGGCTCTGGTGTGGGCTGGATGCTAGCAATCGTTGCTCTTGCAGGTATCCGTGAGAAGATGAAGTACTCTGACGTACCTCCAGGTCTACGTGGTCTTGGTATCACATTTATCACTGTAGGTCTTATGGCGTTAGGCTTTATGTCTTTCTCTGGTGTTCAACTGTAAGTCGGGTAAACCGCAACAATTAAGGAATAGTCAATGGACATTATTCTTGGTGTAGTGATGTTTACTCTGATCGTACTAGCACTAGTACTAGTGATTCTTTTCGCTAAGTCTAAGCTTGTACCAACAGGTGACATTACAATTTCTGTGAACGATGACCCTTCTCTGGCGATCGTTACACAACCAGGTGGTAAGCTACTGAGTGCTCTAGCAGGTGCTGGCGTATTCGTATCTTCTGCTTGTGGTGGCGGTGGCTCATGTGGTCAGTGTCGCGTAAAAGTTAAATCAGGTGGTGGCGACATCCTACCAACCGAGCTTGACCATATTACTAAAGGTGAAGCGCGTGAAGGTGAGCGTCTAGCGTGTCAGGTTGCAATGAAAACTGACATGGATATCGAGCTTCCTGAAGAAATCTTCGGCGTTAAGAAGTGGGAATGTACTGTTATCTCTAACGATAACAAAGCGACATTCATCAAAGAGCTTAAGCTACAAATTCCAGATGGCGAATCAGTACCTTTCCGTGCTGGTGGTTACATCCAGATTGAAGCTCCTGCTCACCACGTGAAATACGCAGACTACGATATTCCTGAGGAATACCGTGAAGACTGGGAGAAGTTCAACCTTTTCCGTTACGAGTCTAAAGTTAATGAAGAGACCATTCGTGCATACTCTATGGCTAACTACCCAGAAGAGCACGGTATCATCATGCTTAACGTTCGTATCGCAACTCCGCCGCCGAACAACCCAGACGTACCACCAGGCATCATGTCTTCGTACATCTGGTCTCTAAAAGAAGGCGACAAGTGTACTATTTCTGGTCCATTTGGTGAGTTCTTTGCGAAAGATACAGATGCAGAAATGGTATTCGTTGGTGGTGGTGCTGGTATGGCTCCAATGCGCTCACACATCTTCGACCAACTTAAGCGTCTGCACTCTAAGCGTAAGATGTCTTTCTGGTACGGCGCACGTTCTAAGCGTGAAATGTTCTACGTAGAAGACTTCGATATGCTACAAGCTGAGAATGACAACTTCGTATGGCACTGTGCACTGTCTGATCCACTTCCAGAAGATAACTGGGATGGTTACACTGGCTTTATTCACAACGTTCTTTACGAGAACTACCTACGTGATCACGAAGCGCCAGAAGACTGTGAATACTACATGTGTGGTCCACCTATGATGAACGCTGCTGTAATCGGCATGCTAAAAGATCTAGGTGTAGAGGATGAAAACATCCTACTAGATGACTTCGGTGGTTAATTCCTCCAAGTGATTGAATCTATGGCTAGCTCTCCAAGAGAGCTAGCCATTATTTTTTATAGACATAAAACTGATACTCAACAGTTGATATAGGTAATCGGATTGAAAGGATTGATCCTATTTCCCATATCAATTCAACAACATTGGGAGTTAACAAGTGAAAAAGTGGCTTGTTGCATTTGCTTCTCTATTGATTTTGGCTGGCTGTGAGCAGCCTGCCGATCAAATTCATTTAAGTGGCCCTACCATGGGGACTTCTTACAACATCAAGTATATCGAGCAAGATGGTATTCCAACGCCAAAAGCGATGCAGACAGAAATTGATCGCTTATTGGAAGAGGTTAATGACCAAATGTCGACCTATCGTGACGACTCAGAGTTAAGTCGTTTTAATCAGCATCAAACGAGCGAGCCATTTACAGTTTCGACACAAACTGCAACGGTAGTGAAAGAAGCAATTCGCCTTAACGGTCTTACTTTAGGTGCATTGGATGTGACGGTCGGCCCTCTAGTTAACCTGTGGGGGTTTGGTCCAGAAGCTCGTCCAGATGTAGTTCCAACCGATGAAGAACTCGCTGCTCGCAAAGCAAATACCGGTATTCACCACCTATCTGTTGATGGTAATACACTGTCCAAAGACCTTCCTAACTTGTACGTCGACCTATCGACGATTGCGAAAGGTTGGGGGGTTGACGTGGTTGCTGACTACCTTCAATCTGAAGGGGTACAGAACTTTATGGTCGAAGTTGGCGGTGAAATGCGTCTCAAAGGTGTCAATCGTGAAGGTGTGCCTTGGCGTATCGCAATTGAAAAACCGACCGTTGATGAACGTTCAATTCAAGAAATTATTGAACCAGGCGACATGGCAATTGCAACAAGTGGTGACTATCGTAATTACTTTGAGAGTAATGGTGTGAGATACTCTCATATTATTAATCCACGAACAGGCAAACCAATTCATCATAAAGTGGTGTCTGTAACGGTATTAGATAAATCGTCGATGACTGCTGATGGTCTTGCAACTGGTCTTATGGTGCTAGGTGAAGACAAAGGCATGGCAATTGCGAACGAAAATAATATTCCTGTTTTCATGATTGTGAAAACGGAAGATGGTTTTAAAGAGTTGGCTTCGGAAGCATACAAGCCATTCATGAAGAAATAACAACAGAAGTGAGCATGTTTTTATGAATACATTTCTAATTACCTTTGCTGTGTTTGTCGCGGTAATCACTGCAATGGCTGTCGGATACATTTTCCAAAAGAAAGTCGTGAAAGGTAGCTGTGGTGGCTTAGGGGCAGTTGGCATCGAAAAAGTGTGTAATTGTCCAGAACCCTGCGATGCGCGTAAAAAACGTGAAGCGCGCGAGGCTGCGCGTGCTGAGAAATTGGCGGCGTGGGAAAAAGATAGAATTGCTTAGTATTGGTTAATCGTACTAAGAAAGTGATAAAGCTCAGCGTTCTGCTGAGCTTTATTTTTAGGCAGCTAACCAAAGCTCAGATGTCCGAGAAAGAGCCCAATACCGTGTTTTGTTGTTTCTTTCTCTCATGTTACAGAGCAAGACCACACTGATAGTCATTAGGACGAAGAAATGATTTGGTTACGTCCGTTCTCTTTGGCCATGTAAAGTCGCTCATCCGCCACTTTTATTTGTTGTTCCAGCTCCCCCTCGATGTTGCTTACACCAATACTCGCGGTCACAAGAATGTTTTTGTCCAAATAAGTTATTGGCGTTTTTTCTATGCGCTGTCTCATTTGTTCTAAGCGTGTTAGAAAGCCGTCATAGTCGCCACTGGCTTGAATACAAAACTCCTCGCCACCAAGCCTAGCGACAATATCATTTGGAAAATAGATTTTTAGAATATTCGCTATCATGACTAACACTGCATCGCCGCCCTCATGTCCGTGTGTATCATTTACTTGCTTAAAGAAATCGATATCAAGCATCGCGATGTTTCTTTGAGCGTTTTCTACATGGGGTTGCTCAAACAGAAAGCGGCGGTTCCATAAGCCCGTTAGCGCATCTTGATTTGCCATTTTAAACAGTTCAGATGTTGCGTCTTTGATATCTAACAGTTGGTGAATACGGCAAAAAAATTCTTCTTGATTAAATGGCTTGTATAAAAAGTCATTGGCCCCTGCTTTTAGAAACCTAGCCGTCATGGTCTTAGAGTTACTACCCGACAAGCCGAGAATGGCTAATTGATTTTTATCCCACTTCCGACGTAATTCACGCACCATAGTAATGCCATCTTTAACGGGCATATCATGGTCGGTTAAAACGAGAGTGATATCTGGATTTTGCTCGACAAGCTCTAGGGCTTTTTGCCCATTGTCAGCTTCCAACGTCTGAATATATTGATGCTCCAAAAGTTGGGCAATGTGTCTTCTTACGGTGTGTGAATCATCAACGACTAAACATTTGTGTTGTTGATTGTTGGTTAGTCGCTTGAGGAGTGGTAATAGATAGGAAACGGACGCCATGCTGTCTTTCAAAATATAGTCGAGGACACCTTTTGCAAGCATCTTTTCGCGAGTGTCTTCTTGAAATCGAGCCGTTAAAACAATGACACGATGACCATGTTCCAAAACGAGGTCAATAATCTCGCCATCTTGAGCATCCGGTAAACAATAGTCTAAAACCGCACAGAAGAGGTCCTGTGCTGAAGATAACAAGTTCTTTGCCTCCGCGTAGCTTTCCGCTGCGATGACCTCATAACCAGCTTGGCTTATTGTTTGGCAAAGAAAGTTTTTAAATGCACGACTATCTTCAACAACCAGAATCTTATTACTCAAGCGCAGTCCCCAAAATTAATTGTTTAAAATCAATGATAACTAAAATTAAACTTATCGCCATCAAAAAACACATGTCAACCAAAAGTAGAACAACTACTCAAATGTTTGACACGCATCCGTTAACATCACATCATTATTCCTGTCTTAGTTATATAATTATGTTTAGCTAACGTAGGGAGAAAGTAGTATGGAAATGCATCAACATGGTATGGCTGAGCTATTTCAACAACTGGGCCTCGGTAGCTCTCCTCAAGAAATGAAAGATTTTATTAATCAACATCGACACAAAAGAGATTCTGCGCCTTTACATGAAGCTAGCTTTTGGACGATGTCACAGGCGAACTTTCTAAAACAAGCCATCGAAGAAGATGCAGATTGGGCCGAATTAGTCGATCAATTGGACGTAATGCTTCGAGATTGACGTTCGCTTAAACACGCCCATTTCTCTTCAGGTAGATTTGATTTATACTGTTTTTTTGAACAGTACTTTGATGGCTATGTCAGATCGAATTAGAAAAATTATTCATGTCGATATGGATTGTTTTTATGCTGCCGTAGAGATGAGAGATAACCCCAGTTACCGTGGCATTGCACTCGCTGTTGGCGGACATGAAAAGCAGCGTGGAGTGATTAGCACCTGTAATTATGATGCGCGTAAATATGGTGTTCGCAGTGCAATGTCAACGGCGCGCGCGCTGCAACTCTGTCCTCATTTGTTGGTTGTGCCCGGTAGAATGCATGTATATAAGCAAGTCTCTCAGCAGATTCGTGCTATTTTTGAGCGTTATACGCCTATCATTGAACCTCTCTCATTGGATGAAGCATACCTCGATGTCACGGACTCGACAGCTTGCCGTGGCTCCGCAACGTTGATCGCAGAGTCAATTCGCCGTGATATCTGGAGTGAACTTGGGTTGACGGCATCGGCGGGCATTGCTCCGATTAAGTTTCTTGCCAAGGTCGCGTCAGACATGAACAAGCCCAACGGTCAGTTTGTGATTCCGCCAGAGAAAGTCCAAGAGGTTATCGATAGTCTTCCGTTAGAGAATATTCCTGGCGTGGGGAAGGTGAGTCTTGAGAAGCTCCACCAAGCCGGTTTTTATCGATGTGAGGACATTAAAAACAGTGACTATCGAGAGTTGTTGAGGCAGTTTGGTCGTCAGGGTGCCTCCTTATGGCAGCGAAGCCATGGAATTGATAATCGAGAAGTCGTTGTTGAGCGCGAGAGAAAGTCCGTCGGTGTGGAAAGGACATTCAGCCAGAACATCGCAACCTATGATGAATGTTGGCAAGTGATTGAGGAGAAACTTTATCCTGAACTCGAGAAACGTTTAGAGCGTGCAAGCCCAGATAAGTCGATTATTAAACAAGGTATTAAAGTCAAATTTGCCGACTTTCAACTGACAACAATTGAGCACATCCATCCGCAATTAGAGCTTGAGGACTTCAAGATCTTGCTAAGAGATATTCTTAAACGCCAAAATGGACGGGAAATTCGCCTTTTAGGCTTGAACGTGATGCTCAAGCCCGAAGACCAAGCGCGTCAATTGAGCTTTTTTTAGGCCCTTACCGTTTCTACCTGCGTTAATACCTGCTCAAAACTTACATTTGCCATTGCACCATAACCTGCTAGCTTTGAGGCTTTTAGCTGGCTAATCAAAGGAGTGCTGATTCCGCACAAGAAGCGAGCAACGGCATCATTACTGATGGCCGATGGGGAAAGCTGAATAAACTCCCGCGCCCATATCGATACTTGAGATTGTTCAATATCTTCAGGTTCTGGTGCTGTGAATGTGGCGACGTGACCACGACACACGGAGCAGTGACCACATTGCTTTGGTGCATCGTGATCCGCAAAGTAGTTCGCCAATTGTGAGCTCAAACAGTGCTCGGACTGGAACAAGTGCAGCATGGTGTGGATTCTTTCGATATCTTTGCTTTCTTTGGATTGGAACAGTTCATACAGTTGTTGGATTAAAACATCCGAGCTCTGTTTGGTTGGCATAACTGAGTACACGTCCGTCAGTTGTTTGCTCTCTAGTTCTATCCAGCCGTTCTGGTGAAAATAGTCGAGCGCTGCGACAACTCGGCTGCGTTCCGATTGATAGTTCATCCATAGCGCTTCTAGATCAACTTGGCACCACACTTTGGCTTTTTGTGAGCAGGAAAAAATAGCCTCCACAAATTGACGTCGCTCGCCTTGAAATTGATTCACAATAAATTGCTGATCGTGCAAAAACTTAAACCGATATTCCGCAAAGTAACTGTACTTTGCTTCAATGACGTTATGTAGCTCCAAATAAACCAACAAGGTTTTGAGTGGCAATTGGCGGATATTACTTTCACGCGACAAACGCAGTGGCACTACCTCCCATTGTGGAGCATGTTCTTTCGCTTGCTCGACTACATAGTTAATTGACGTAAATTCTGGTGTGTCACCATAGACAAAATTCTCCAACACCGTTAGGCCGGACGTATTGCCTAGCAGAATGCACTCCGAGCGTTGCCCGTCCCTGCCTGCACGTCCAATCTCTTGTGCGTAGTTCTCGATTGATTTGGGTAAGTCGAAGTGAATGACGCGTCGAATATCAGATTTATCGACCCCCATACCAAATGCAATCGTTGCAACAATACAGTCAATTTGGCCATCCATGAACTGCTGTTGGATTTGTTCACGAACGTCGCTTTTCATGCCAGCGTGGTATGCGTGAGCGTTAATGCCAATATGGATTAATGACTTTGCTACTCGTTCTGCTGTTTGCTGCTGCGTCACGTATACGATGGTCGGAAGCTTAGGTGAAGAGGCGATGATCTCACTGAGCTGTTCTTGTTTCTTTGTTTCCTCACACGGGATCACCGAGATATCCAGATTAGAGCGGTAGAAGCCTGTAACGGTAATATGTTCACTGGAAATATCGAACTTTTTTTGCATGTCTTCAATAACTGCAGGCGTTGCCGTTGCGGTGAGAAGTAAAGACTGTGGGATGTTCAGTTCACGTTGATATTGCGGTAGTTTGAGATAATCTGGACGAAAGTTATGCCCCCATTCGGAAATACAGTGCGCTTCATCAATGACCATCAAAGAAATCGGTACTTGGCGAATGAATTCACGAAAACGCTCATTTTTTAGTCGCTCAACAGAAATCATCAAGATTTTGATTTGTCCATTCTTCACGCCAGCCATGACCTGTTGTGCTTCTTCTCTACTTTGACTGCTATCGATAGAAGCGGCCGCGATTCCTTTACTTTGTAAAAAGCTCAGTTGATCCTTCATTAACGCCAACAACGGAGAGATCACCAACGTAAGGTTGGGTAATATGGTTGCAGGTAGTTGATAACAGAGTGACTTCCCCGAGCCTGTAGGAAAGATTGCCGCAGCAGAGTAACCATTCATAACGGCTTCAATAACGGGTTGCTGACCTTGGCGTAATGAGTCAAAACCAAATACAGATTGAAGTGTTTGATGCAGCGAGTCACTTTGCATAATAGGGAAACCTTTCTTTGATGGTAAACTTGGCTACATTAACACACCCCGAATACTAAACGCGCGTCCTAAAAGTATGAACAAAGCTGACTTAGTCCAAATTATCATCCAACATCTGGAAGAAAAACTTCAAGTTGCCCATTCATCGGCTCAGCGAGCTATCGATGCCGCCACAGATGAAGAAACTGTTCCCGAGCACAAGTACGATACATTGGCACTTGAAGCCGCGTATCTTGCTCATGGACAAGCCATGCGAATTCAAGATAGTGAAGAGGAGTTGCGTCAATATCGTTCTTTAGTGACTCGTAACTTTAAGAATGCGCCTGTTGGTGTTGGTGCTTACGTTGTTCTCGCAGATGAGAATTTGATC
The DNA here is from genome assembly GCF_033338715.1 of Vibrio sp. Vb1337. Lineage (NCBI taxonomy): Bacteria > Pseudomonadati > Pseudomonadota > Gammaproteobacteria > Vibrionales > Vibrionaceae > Vibrio > Vibrio sp. Vb1337. The sequence continues at coordinate 120,167 of NZ_JAWOTD010000010.1, forward strand.
GAAAAGCACTTCTTTGTAGGCCCTTGCTCTGGTGGTTTGACTGTTCAATATCAGACTCTGGAAGTCTTTGTCTTAACAGCCAAATCTCCTCTGGGTCGAGCGTTGTTCGGGAAAGAAGAGGGTGATGAGGTTGACGTGAAAATAGGAGATAAAACAACTTGTTACGAAGTCGTGACGATTTGCTGACATCTCATGTATCACTCAGTGTTATGTTTAACACGAGTAATGTTAAATAAAAGAGAATGACATGAAAAAGCTTTTTACACTCTCATTGCTGATGGTCAGTGCTACTGGTTATGCAGCGCAGTGTCGTGTGGACATCAATAATGAAGTCCGTATGGATGGGCAAAGCTTGGAAATTCGCCAAACGACAGGTGATAAAGCTGTCGTGGATGAGGATAACAACCTCTTCATCAAAGGTGAGCTAATTGAACTCAATGCCGACCAAAAAGCGGCAATTGAAGACTATCGCGAAAAAATGAACGCGTATATTCCACAAGCAAAGCAATTGGCGAGTGATGGTTTAGCGCTTGCGAATGATATTATTGATGATGTTGCGGAAAGCCTCGATGCACCTGGTGCGTTTGATAATGTAAAAGTCGCAGTAAAGGACTTTTTCGCTGATGTTGAATCACGTTACTACAAAGATGGTGATTTCATCCTGCCTGCGGAGAGTTTTGAGTCTATGACACAAGGGTGGACTGAAGACTTTGCAAAAGCACAAGAGATCTTCAATAAAGAGTTTTTAGCCAGTTCGTTGGATGCTTTATCGAAAAAAATGAAGGAAGAGGGAGGGATAAACCTCACTGCATTATCAGAGAGTATGGCTGAACTCAGCGCGAAAGTAGAAGAGCGTTTAGCCGAGCATTCGAAAGAGGTAGAACAACAAGCAGAAGACTTGTGCGATTCGCTGGATGACATGGCAGGGCAAGAAAACGATCTGTTGAAGAAAATCCCTGAGCTAAAAGATTACCGAGTATTTACGATTTAATTACTCATTAAAAAGCAAAAACTCGATGAGATAAAGAAAGAGAGCACTATTGTGCTCTCTTTGCGTTTTACTCGCTTATTCTTTGATAGCTTATTGCGCATTCATCTCGGTGAGTTTATCGCCGACAGGTTTTGAGAAGTTAAAGCCATCATGCTGATCCCAGTTGATAGACCATGTCATTACTCCTGCATAATTCGGGTAATGGTACGCTGGTTTAACGGTGCCACATGAAGTGCCTTTGGTTAAACAATCTAGTGCGTTGATAATATTCTGTGTTGGAGCCTGCCCTGAATTTGCCGAGCTAGGACCTGAAGGTAAACCGATTGCGACTTGATCATCGCGCAATGGTGCAAATTGAGTGCCGTCGGCCAACTCAAAACCTTCGATAAGCATTTTAGATTGCGCTACCATCATATCCACAGAGCCTTCTGGTGCACTGCCTGGCAGGTATGGGTTTGGCAAACCGCCGTTGTTATATAACTGGACGTGAAGCAAGTCGAGCGTGCTGCGTGTCTCGTTAATCACAGGGATGTACGCCCCCCAAATACCGCTGTAAGCCACATAACCACCTTGAACATAAGGGTGCTCAGGCGCCATGGTTAGGTACATATCTCCACCCATGTTTTGCTCTATTTGAAGCAAAGCACGACCAAGGCGAGCTTGAATTTGCGAGCCATGAACTAAGTTAGAACCACTCTCTAAATCCACATCTAGACCATCAAAGCCCCACTCAGCGATAAGACCTGTTAGGCTAGAGACAAAGTTGGCTTCATCTTGGTCGGTATTCAGCGTAATCGTGCCTTCTGCGCCGCCAAGAGAGAGAACAAACTTCTTACCTTTAGCTTGAAGCGCTGCCATGTCCTGCTTGAATTGTGTTGGATCGAGTGCTGGACAATCGCTGTAAATATCGCCTGAATATAGATTAAAGTGCACAGTGCCATCACTGTTGCGATCATTTTCAGCAAAGGCAATATCAATCACATCCCAAGCATCTGCCATATCTGCTAGACGAATTGGACAGCCCGCACCATTTACAAAATTGTGCCAGTAACCGATGAGTTTATGGCGTTTCTCTACTTGCTCAACCACCGTTATTGCTGCGGCGTCAGACAGTGCATTGCTTCCTGACAAATCCACAGCTTGGGCGCTAACTGTAAAGTTACCAAGTGCAGTTGGTGTCCAGTTGGCTGTGTAAGGTGCTGTGGTATCGGTTGCAACAATAGAGCCGTTGATCATGAAATCAACGTGTTTAATGCCTGAAGTTAAAGACGTTGCATCGGCGCTTAATGCGAGACTTTTGCCTAATCCGACGGTTTGACCGCTGCTTGGTGAAGTCAGAGAGACGACCAAATCTTTATCGCTGACTTCCACACCAACCAGGGACTCTGACGTGTTGTTATCATTATCGGTTGCGACGGCTTTAAGCTGGTTAGCGCCAATAAGTGTGGCGTTCCAAGTAACGGAATATGGCGCTTGAGTGGCGACCCCTAAGCTGGTGTTGTTCGCAAAAAACTCAACTTGCGTGACTGTGCCATCAGCATCGCTTGCGTTTGCCGTGATTTCGTTATTGCTGCCAGCGAGCACGACTTGTCCATCCGTTGGTGCCGTAATGGTAACTTGCGGTGGTGTCGAACAAGCACCTAGGCCACTCCAAGCATCTTGCCAGTATAGCCCTTCACCAGGCTCGTAAGCCCATGTCGCATCCGAGGAGCACCAACCAGCAACATCACAACGATATTTTTGGTTGAAGTGAGAAATCAGGTCGCCAGCTTGATAACTTGTGCCTGCCACATAAGGTACTGCATCTGCACATCCGCCCGTTCCGGTTTCTGAATTACTAATAACCAGCGCTACTTCTTGGCTCATCGTTGCGAGGTTTGTATCATCAGTCGCTTGTGCTTTGAACGAGTATGTACCTGGACTAGCGGTCCATTGATATTCGTAAGGTGCGCTAGTATCAATGGCGACAGATTGATTGTTTACGAAGAACTCAACTTGTGTGACCACACCATCAATATCGTCAGCTTGAGCGGCTACGGTTAGGTTATCGCCTACATTAAGCACTTCTGTGCCTACTGGGCTTGTCAATGAAATGCTTGGTGGCGGTAATTCGACTTGTGGTTGAACTTGGATAGAAATCGTCGTGGTGCTAACAGCTCCCTCATTATCTGTCGCAATTGCGGTCAATTGCGAGATCCCTTCAATAGCTGTCCAAGAAGCTTCGAATGGTGCTTGAGTTACCACAGCAACGGTTTGGTTGCCTGCAACAAACTCAATTTGTGTGATTTGGCCATCTTCGTCAGCTGCGTTGGCTAACAAAGTGATCGCACTGCCTTCGGGAATTTGTGCGTTGTTTATTGGAGAGGAGAACGACACCGTTGGTGATAAATTGTTGCTTCCACCATCACATTGCCCTAACGCTTTCCATGCTTCCCAAGATCCTGAGTTGGTCACGGGATCATTGCCTTGCGTCCAATATGCAGCCTCATAAGCGGCTCCTTGCGTTTTTACTAAAGCGCCCGATGTATAAGTCGCAGTGCTGTCCCAGTCGGGTAGACTTTGACAGTTATAGGCTTGAGCTTGGTAGCTGGCGCTGAGTGCTACAACCATCGCTCCGTGAAGTAGGGTGACCTTCATTTTCCTCTCCTTGAATCATGGGTATAAATGAGAACAGAGTAATAACTAGCTGATAAATAGACATTAGGGGGAAAAAGCGAAGCACAATATTCTGCTTTTCGACACAGTATCACGAGGAACAGTTCGTCCCTTACACCAGAGCTCATTATTTTTCGGCTCACTTCACGGCAGAAGGATTGGTAAAATTCAGCCACGTGAAACGAGCAACAGTCACGAGGCTTTTGAGCGATGAATATGAGATGTACGTTAAAATTTACAAGCTGAATGACTATAAATTACTTCAACTGTCGAGGATTTAACCGAGGTACTCTTGTTGAATAGTGAATATTGCTATAGTGTACTAGTTAGCTAGTTCAATGATATTTTTGTGTGAGTAGTATGACACAGCAAACCTCTTCTCAGCCTCGCGAGCATTTTGGCTCTCGTCTCGGGTTCATCTTAGCTGCCGCAGGTGCCGCAGTTGGCCTTGGCAATATTTGGGGCTTCCCAACTCAAGCAGCCAGTAATGGTGGCGGTGCTTTCCTATTAGTTTATTTGGTGATGATTCTTATCGTCGCATTTCCGATGCTGGTGGTTGAAATGGCGATTGGTCGCCATGGTCAAGCCAACCCTGTAGACAGTATGCGTGCAATCACAGATAACCCTACCGGTAAAAAACTCGGCGGCATTGTGGGTTGGATTGGTTTAAGCGTACCAAGCGCTGTCTTAGCGTTTTATTCAATTGTTGGTGGTTGGTTGATCTGCTTTTTACTGGGTGCAATCACAGATCTAATGGGGTTAGAAGCTGCAACTCAATGGCTAAAGGGCTTTAGTGTTGAACGTAACTTGTTCGGAACCATTACTTTTTATGTACTGACGATTCTCATCGTACAAGGTGGCGTAAAACAAGGTATTGAGAAGTGGTCCACACGTTTGATGCCAGCATTGTTTGTTCTGTTTGCTCTGCTATTTGCTTACATCATGACGCAAAACGGTGCGATGGAAGGTCTGAAACATTACCTAGTGCCGGATTTTGAAAAGGTATGGGACCGCAAGTTGATTCTTGCTGCAATGGGACAGGGCTTCTTCTCGCTTACGATCGGTGGCTGCTCAATGTTGATTTACGGGTCTTACTTGAGTAAGAAAGAAAACCTACCAAAGATGGCGATGAACGTGACCATGGTAGATACTGCCGTTGCTTTCATTGCAGGGTTAGTGGTGATGCCAGCGATGTTTGTAGCAATGCAAAAGGGCGTTCAAATCTATGCAGAAGATGGCTCTCTATTAAGCTCTGATACGTTGGTATTTACCGTATTGCCATTGATGTTTGATAGCTTAGGTTTGCTTGGTCAATTGTTCTCTATTGTGTTCTTCTTATTGCTGACGATTGCGGCGCTAACGTCCTCCATTTCAATGTTAGAGTGTCCAGTGGCTTTAGTGAGTGAGCGCTTCAATACTAAGCGCAGCGCAACGAGCTGGGTTTTAGGTGGTCTCATTGCCTTGTTCAGTGTGGTGATTGTTTATAACTTTGGCGCTCTGTTTGGTATGGTCGCGACGGTTGCTACTCAGTATCTACAACCAACCGCTGCGCTCTTATTCTGCTTATTTGGTGGTTGGGTATGGAATCGCAACTCAAAAATCAAAGAGCTTGAGCAAGGTTGCCCGGAGTTTACGCAAGGTTGGTTTGGTAAGTTATGGCCTGCGTATGTGAAGTTTGTATGTCCAATTCTTGTGGCGACAGTCATCTGGGCTTCATTTGGCTAACCGAGACGCCTATCGAATAAAAGAAAAGGGCTTGATGGTAACTCATCAAGCCCTTTTTCATATTGGTTATTCTCGTTTCGGTTATCCGCCAAGAATGGTGTTGATTAACGGAATTGTCCTGCTTCTGGAAGAAAGTCAAAACCAGCAGAAGCCAGTTTTGTCTCCAGTGCTGTGCGTTCGATATCGAAGAAAGCCACCAGTTTATCTAAGTCACCACCGAAGTCGTCGCGTAGCTTCATATTCACAATGCTCATCAGCATGACAGGATCCATGGATTCAAAGTTCGTTAGATTCATGACTTATCCTCAAAATCTGAAATCAGTAGGTTTGCCGCAGCAAATGCCGCTTTTTCACGCACTTCTTTAGGCAGGGACTCATCCGCTGCAACATCGTTCAGTGCTTTAACTGCACATGAAATTGCTTGGGGAATATAAGCTTGATCGCCACTACCAATCTGAGCATAAAGCTCACGAACCAGTTCACAACAGCCGTATACTTGCATGTTTTCTTTCCACTAAATGATAACTTATCTCAATATACACACAGCGGATTTGAAACTCAAAGTACAGAGTTGTTTTGGCTCAAGTTGAAGGTTTGCTTGAGCGAGATTTAATCACTGCATTTGTGCTTCTAACTGCTGGGTGACTTCTGGTGAAAGTTGAAGTTGTTTTGCTAGTTCTTGCAGATACGCTTTTTCCATAAAGTTTTGTTCATCAGCGACGATCAAAGACGCCAGGTAAATTTCTGACGCTTGTTGAGGAGAGGTCGCCTGATTAGCAATTTCAGCAGGATCAAGCGGTTTGTTTAACTCTTGCTGAACGAGGTGACGAACGTGCTCATCTGCGCCCATATCCGCGAGAGCTTGTTCAATGCGAGCCATTTCCTCTTCATCAACGTGACCATCAGCTTTTGCAGCTCCAATCATTGCTTTTAAAATTAAGACACTGTGTTTACTGTCATCGGGGTCAAAGGTTTCTTGAACACCTTGACCGGATTGCTTGGCTTGCCAGTCGTTATACACTTTGTAGGCCAAGGCTCCAAGCGCAGCTGCGCCACCGACTTTTAATGCGCTTGACCCTACTTTTTTAGTCATTTTTTTACTTTTCTTTGAGCCCATCAGCATACCGATGAGGCCTCCGCCTACAGCACCTGCTCCTAGCGTTTTTAGGCTACTTGAATTTGATGAGGATTTGATGTTGTTGGTTTGTTTGCCCAATGCATCTGCACCTTGCTTAAGTAAGTCTGATTTGAGTGCTTGGTTTAGAAGACTTTTTAAATCCATAACTGACCTCCTTTAGATGATGAAATCAGTTTAATAGCAAGAAGCTGAACCAAAGATTAACAAAGTGAATAGTTCGAAAAAGGTCGAGGGAGGGCGTTGAGCTGTAATAAAAAGGGCTGACCGAAGCCAACCCTTTTTAACTATTTGAAACTACTTCAAATGCGAACTCGTCGAGTGCTTACTTTAGTTGAGCTTTTACGTGCTCAACAATGTCAGTCATTGCGACTGCTGTTTTCTCACCAGTAGCACGGTTCTTGTATTCGAAGTTGCCTTCTTTCATTGAGCGGTCACCGATAATAATGGTATGCGGTACACCAATAAGCTCCATGTCAGAGAACATTACGCCTGGGCGTTCTTTTCGGTCGTCAAATAGCACTTCGATGCCCATTGCCGTTAGCTCAGCGTACAATTTCTCAGCGGCTTCTTTCACTTCTTCTGACTTGTGCATGTTCATTGGAACGATCGCTACCTGGAATGGTGCGATTGCATCTGGCCAGATGATGCCGTATTTGTCGTGGTTTTGTTCAATAGCAGCCGCTACTACGCGAGTGATACCGATACCGTAACAACCCATTTCTAGGATGACGTTCTTACCATCAGGACCCAGTACACCACAGTTCATCGCTGCGGAGTAAGCGTTACCTAGTTGGAAGATATGGCCAACTTCGATACCACGCTTAAGCTGGATAATGCCCTTGCCACATGGGCTTGGGTCACCTTCCACAACGTTACGTAGGTCTTCAACTTGGCCAAGCTCTACATCACGACTCCAGTTAATACCGAAGTAGTGTTTACCATCGATGTTCGCGCCCGCACCGAAGTCGCTCATTACCGCAACGCTGCGGTCAACAATGAACGGCAGTTTAAGGCCAACAGGGCCAAGTGAACCTGGGCCTGCACCGATAAGCGCACGAATTTCTTCTTCAGATGCCATTTCCAGTGGAGCTGCAACCTGAGGAAGGTTTTCTGCTTTCACTTCGTTCAGTTCATGATCACCACGAATAATAAGCGCGATGATTGGCGCATCAACTTCGTCAGATGCTTTCACAAACAGTGTTTTCACTGTTTTTTCAATTGGTAGTTCGAACTGCTCAACCAATTCAGCGATTGTTTTCGCGTTTGGCGTATCAACCAACGTCATTTCTTGTGTTGGTGCCGCAGCCTCAGAGGCTGGAGCTAGTGCTTCTGCTTTTTCAATGTTTGCCGCGTAATCTGACTCGCTAGAAAATGCGATGATATCTTCGCCGCTTTCAGCCAGTACGTGGAACTCTTGAGAGCCGCTACCACCGATAGCACCGCTATCTGCAAGTACAGGACGGTAATCCAGACCCATGCGATCGAATGCTTTACAGTAAGCATCATGCATTGCGTCGTATGACTTTTGTAGTCCGTCTTTATCAATGTCAAAGCTGTACGCATCCATCATTGAGAATTCACGTGAACGCATTACGCCAAAACGTGGGCGTCGTTCGTCACGGAATTTAGTTTGGATTTGGTACAGGTTTAGCGGAAGCTGTTTGTAAGAGCTCACTTCATTGCGAACAAGGCTAGTGATCACTTCTTCAGCGGTTGGGCTAAGTACAAACGGACGAACATGACGGTCAGTAAAGCGAAGTAGCTCAGGACCCATCTTTTCGCTGCGGCCTGTCTCTTCCCATAGTTCAAACGGCTGAACAACGGGCATCAAAGTTTCGACTGCGCCTGCATTGTCGATTTCTTGACGAACGATGTTTTCGACTTTACGCAGTACACGTAGACCAGTAGGTAGCCAGGTGTATAAACCTGAAGCCAGCTTACGGATCATACCTGCACGTAGCATGAGCTGGTGGCTCACTACTTCTGCGTCGTTTGGAGTCTCCTTCAGAGTAGAAAGAAGATAATTACTGGTACGCATTAAATTTATCCGTTTATTTAAGTTAGATACTCAAGCTTGAATAAGCAGGAGTATGGGAGTTCCCGAAAGGGAAATTTGTTAGCCGTCTATAATATCAGCCAATTGCGTTTGTCAAAAGCTTTCAATAGCGGTAACCGTTATTAAGTTGCTTGTTGCTGTGAACTTTACGTTCAAGTCGAACAAATTTACCGCATATTCTTTGTCGTCCGGCTTGTTTTTCTTATATGCAGGGCGAGGATCTTGTGCCAGAACTTGTTCAATGACTGATCTTACATAGTCAGTATCGGATCGATTTTCTATCGTTGCTAATGCTTGAGCAGAAAAGGTGACTTGTGACTTTTCTGGCTCTTGGTCTGCGTATCCGCCTTGTGCTTCCGAAATAGAATCCGAATAGGGGATATAAGGCTTAATATCCACAATCGGTGTCCCATCCACGAGATCTACACTGCCTAAATCAAGATAGATTTGATCGCCTTGCTTAGTGACTCCTTTCACTTCAACGGCTGACATTCCGATTCCGTTTGGACGGAAAGTCGAGCGCGAGGCAAAGACACCAATTCGTTCATTGCCGCCTAATCGTGGCGGACGTACAGTTGGTTTCCAACCAGCTTCCAGGTTCTGATCAAATAGAAACAACAACCAAACGTGAGAGAACTGTTCTAGCCCACGCACTGCTTCAGGGCTATTTGCTGCACCTAACAGTTTTACGCGTGCTTTAGCCTCTGGTACTAAGCGTGGTTGGCGCGGAACTGCAAACTTTTCTTTGTACGGTGTCTCAATGACGCCGATGGGTTCGATGGAATACATGGTGGACATCTTTAAGAATTCATTGAGATGAAAAGTATCACAAATTTCTCTTGCTTTTCTTGTTGATAATGATTATTAATTAAAATGTTATAACATAACAATTTAGTTAAAAGGAAAAGTATTATGAAACCAGGAATCCACCCTGAATATCGTCCTGTGGTGTTCCACGACACCAGTGTAGATAAGTACTTTGTCGTTGGTTCTACGTTGAAAACGGAGAGAACCATCGAATGGAAAGATGGCAAAACTTACCCTTACTTTACGTTAGATGTGTCGTCAGCTTCTCACCCGTACTACACCGGTAAACAGCGCGTTGTACAAACCGAAGGTCGCATTGCGAACTTCAACCGTCGTTTTGGTCAATTTAAGAGCGAAAAGGAATAAATCATGAAGGTAGTAAAATCATTAAAAAGTGCAAAAAGTCGTCATCCGGATTGTCAGATTGTAAAACGGAGAGGGCGTCTTTATGTCATTTGTAAAACGAACCCGAGATTCAAAGCTGTGCAAAAGTAATCAGCCTGCATATATCTAACTTATGGTTTTGTTTAATTGATAATGTTGAGTTAATTATCTTACATGGATGAAATATCTACATTTTTATTCAATGTTGGTTATAAATGCCTCTATTCGTCACAGTTTGTAACATTTAGGGCTTTTATTTGACCTTCTACTCAAGTACCCTTCGCACGCTTTTTGACATTTTTGTCACATTTGCATAGGAATAAAAACAAGGAGGGAACAGATGAGTTCATCTGATTCAATTAAACAAAACTCGCCTAAGAAGCCGCTGTTTACGCGCTTTTTGGATACTGTCGAATATTTGGGGAACTTATTACCCCACCCGATCACACTATTTGCCATTTTCTGTTTAGCCATTCTGGTGATGTCGGGTATTGCAGGATACTTCGAAGTTTCCGTAGTTGATCCTCGTCCTGAGGGTGCAAAAGGTCGTGCCGCGGATGGCATGATTCATGTCGTTAGCTTGCTTAACGCTGATGGCCTTGAACTAATCGTTACCAATCTAGTGAAAAACTTTGTCGGCTTTGCACCTTTGGGTACGGTATTGGTTGCGATGTTGGGTGTTGCTATTGCTGAATACTCAGGCTTGCTATCTGCAGCAATGCGTGGCTTAGTCATGGGTGCATCTCAACGCATGGTAACAGTGACGGTCGTTTTCGCGGGTATCATTTCAAATACGGCATCAGAGCTTGGCTATGTGGTACTTATTCCACTGGCTGCAATGCTGTTCCATTCTTTAGGTCGTCATCCACTTGCCGGTCTTGCTGCGGCGTTCGCTGGTGTATCTGGTGGTTACTCAGCAAACCTACTTATTGGTACGGTTGACCCGCTGTTGTCAGGCATTACTGAAACGGCGGCGCAAATGATTGACCCAACTTACACTGTTGGTCCAGAAGTTAACTGGTACTTCATGTTTGTGTCGACATTCTTCATTGCAATCACAGGTGCGTTTGTTACTGAAAAAATTGTTGAGCCAAAGCTTGGCAAATACAGTGAAGAAGAAGCCTCAGAAGATTTGTCGAACGACAAAATGGGTGGCTTAACAGACATTGAGAAGAAAGGCCTAAAACTAGCAGGTGTTGCTGTACTGGTTGTTTCAGCGCTGCTTGCTTGGACGGTTGTTCCAGAAGACGGCATTCTACGTTCTGATGCAGGTACAATTGCAGGTTCACCATTCCTGAAAAGTATCGTGGCATTCATCTTTGTGTTCTTTGCTATTCCAGGCTTTGTGTTTGGTAAAGTTGTTGGCACGATGAAGACGGATCGCGATGTAATTGATGCAATGGCGAAATCTATGTCTTCTATGGGCATGTACATTGTATTAGTTTTCTTTGCGGCTCAGTTCGTTGCTTTCTTTAAATGGACTAACTTCGGTCAGGTATTCGCGGTTGCTGGCGCTAGCTTCCTGCAAGAAATTGGCTTAACTGGCCCAATGTTGTTCTTTGCCTTCATCCTGATGTGTGGATTTATCAACCTAATGATTGGTTCGGCATCGGCACAGTGGGCAGTAACGGCTCCGATTTTTGTTCCTATGTTGATGCTTGTTGGTTATGCACCGGAAACGATTCAGGCTGCTTACCGAATTGGTGACTCGACGACAAACATCATTACTCCAATGATGAGCTACTTTGGTTTGATTCTTGCCGTAGCGACTCGTTACATGAAGAACTTAGGTATCGGTACGCTGATCGCGACCATGCTACCTTACTCAATCTGCTTCATTGTAGGTTGGAGTGTGCTGTTCTACCTATGGGTATTCGTATTTGGTTTACCAGTAGGCCCTGGCGCAGCAACATACTACACACCGTAGAAAACGGTTACCTCACACAGCTCCATTATAAAAAGCCTGCGAACGTCGCAGGCTTTTTTATCGATTGAGACTGTGTACGCAGGCTTACCTGATTATAGATGTCGGATTATAGCTGAAAACGTATCAACAAAGGGCGATAAAAGTGCTGAGTGAGCCAGCACAAGCTTTTCCAAATTATGCGTTTGTACCAGGGTAAGTGCGCAATATACACATAGCTAAATTCAATTTCTGGCTGGGCTTTTCTGTTGCGTTTAAAAGCCGGAGCACCTGAGCTCATATTAAAGCGACGCTGGAATATCATTGCGTGGCGGATGGTATAGGCCGATATTCGACGATACAATGCGAGGCGTTGTGGCTTATTGGTATCGTAGCCAAAAATTGGGCAAGTCATATCATTATCAATTTCTACAATGCCTAACGTAGCCAGCATCTCTTCTTGATAAAACAGTCCCACTAACTTTACTAATTTGTTCTGGCTCGCCTGTTTTAAATATTGGGTTGAAAACTGGATGTTATTGATGCTGTATTTATCAAGGTAAAGCATGTCATATAACTCTTTGGCACGCTGAAACTCTTCATCAGTGGTAAGTGGTCTAAACTGCCAATCTTTATCATTAAGCAGTTTGAAGTCTTTCGTTAAATCTCGGTTGAAGCTGAACGCTTGCCAATCATCAAGTAAATACACTTGTCGTGTTACCAAGCTTTGCCATTGCTGCTGCTCTAATCGCTGAATAAAGCGTGATTGTTGACGTTGGTTAATGGAGCGAAGTACCAAGGGAAAGGTGGGATATTTATCGAGTGCGACGCGACGCAGTTCATCGAGATTTAAGGCTGCCCATTGTTCGCTATACATATTGGTGGACAAGCACTGATTGTTGAGCGTTTGGACTTGATCCAATCCAGCCAATGATAAGATTGGTTTAGTCATATTAATAAGTAACTTACATACCCATCGAACAGCCATATTTTTGACTTTGTGAAGCTCTTCTGCGGCGTAGCCACTAAGCAGTGTCATAGGGGAGACTGAATAACAGTTGTTTGGTATTTTTGGTGTTACGGAGTAAGGAATGGCAACATCATCGATATAGTAGCAACCAAAGCTTGCTGTGCATTCATCAATAGGATTTGACTGCATAAGAGTGATAAAGGTTTGATGCCATTCTTGAGAGGAAAGTGTCATGAGTTCAATGCCTCTCCATTCCACTCAATATCAACGGTAGAAGCGTCGCTCCACTTCGTCTTGTTCTGCCTAGCTAACCGGAGTAATTCAAACATACTCCGGATTTGGCTCCCGACCGGTAAGTTATGCTGTTGCATCACATTCACTCCAGACCACCAATCTTGCCAAGTTCGAGCCTTAAATAGGGATAACCCGCCTTCAGCGATGAGTGTTATTGGACCTAAATGATGCAATCGCTGCTCGGAAGGACTGGTAAACTCCATATTAGGGAGCAGTTGGTTGCATCGAGACGAGAGTAGGTGCAAACCACTGGTGGCTCTTGGGTTACATTCAATCACGTAGAGTTCATCTTGTGATTTGATGAAGTCAAACGACACTTGCCCATGATAAGTATGACGTTTACCAAAAGCTGCGATAAATCTATCTAGTCGTTCGCACGAGATCGGCTGAAAAGCACTGGCGGCCGAGCCGTTTACACAGTATTTCGGCACATAAGCTTGGTGTGCTTTAAGGTCACCATGTTCAAAAATGGCATAGTTACACACCGGAGTCCCATGGATTTTTTGTTGCTGAACCCAAGGGAAAAGGGGCGATATCGTGGCGGCAGAAATAGACTGAGTCGTCACATCTCTTATGACTTGCCCGCCAAACCGAGAGTAAACGGGCTTTAGAACGGTTCTCTTATTAATTTCAATCTCACTTTTATCAGCGACCAAACGAGTTTTTGGAAGTGTGATTTCTGGCAAACTTTGAAGCTGTTCAAAGACGGTCAACTTGTTGTGCAGGGCATTGAGTAGTCCCACATTGGGCAGAAAAAAATCTACTTCTGGGCATTGTTTGGCAACATGAGCCAAGTAATACACTTCTTCACAAGTGGGTATCACTATATCAATACGCATCTGAGTAATGATTTTTAGGATCTGCTGTTGATAGGTGGGAAACGCAAATCGAGGTGAAGCGGTGGGGATATAAGACTCGATGCCTCGCAAAAACGATCCTAGAGGTTTTTTTAGCGAATCGGTGAGAATTACTTCATGTCCATGATGCATACACATGGTTGCCCACTCTAGTGCAACTGGTGATCGGGCTCCGGTGATTAAGACCCGCATATGTTCACCACACGTCGTTGTTTATTCATTGGCGTCCAAATAGGCGCAGGGCGGTAACTAAATCTGACAGGATCAAGCCGCAATTGGTCAAACAACTTTATCAAGGCTTGATGTATAACCCGATGGTGGTGAACATCCGCTTCAATTTGAATGGCTTGTGACCCTGTTTGGGTGATTCGGTAATCCACGCGACTTTGGGCGGATAGTGTTATAGCGCGGTAGATGAGATCTGGTAACACCGTCACTGGGACGTGGTTTGCGTTTAGCGTGAGGCGATCACCACATCGTCCGGCAATTGCGCCAAGAGGTTCAAATACGCCATTATCCTGTTTATTCTCAATAATATCGTCGAGCTGATAACGAATAATTGGCTGAGTTTTACGACGAAAATCCGTAATGATTGGGCTGTAATGAGTACGTTCGGTATTCAGCCAATGTTTTTCGATGTAAATAACATCTTGATTCCAGCGCATTTGTCCATGCTGATCCGTACATGCAAGAAAACCTTCAGTACATTGATAGACTTCATGGAGTTCGCTGTCGAACCGTTGAGAAATAAAGTGACGGTCACTCTCGGTTAGGACTTCTGCACCAGAAATGATCCGCTGTGGTTGAATTGCGGGTTGACCAAATTGACCGCTGAACTGGGCGCAGAGCTGAAGAGCTTGCGCACTACCAACCAAAAGCGTGGGTTGGAACTTATCTAGCTCTTTTATCCATTCTTGGTAAGGTTTGGTTAAATCGGCATAAAAAAATGTTACAGGCCCTTTCGCGACGGATTTATACAGTGGGCTGTTGGCGCGCAAGGCTAGCGCAATTCGGTGCTTTTGCCATAGGTTGGGCAACAGGCGAGCCAATATATTGCCAGCCCACAGTTGCGTTTCCTGTTTGTCAGCAAGAAATAACCCGCGCATGCCTGATGTGCCCGAAGAAAGCCCAACAGTAACATCGCCAACTTTCGAAGCGGCGAAGTTGCGTGACTGTTCTGCTTCGAGTGCTTGTTGCATTAGCTGTTCAGCATCTAGGCCTTTCGTATTCAACTCCGAGAGGCTCTCCATCATGGTTTGCTTATTCATGATAGGGAAATCACTAAGTGCTGCACCTTGAAGTGAGCGGTAATACGGTGAATGACAGCATACCCAATCTAGGTGTTGCGTTAAATGTCGTTGCTGCCATGTTTCGACTTGTTCCCTTGAGCCGAAGGGGCGGTAGCGGGTTCGCCAGAATTCTGAGATAAGCGTTCTCACTTCATCCATCCTTCTTTGATTAGCTGCTGGATAGTTTCCTGACAATGTGAAGGCACGAAGCGAACAAAGTGGTGGGTTTGTTGGTAGCAACTTCTCAATTCGGAGAGGGTGTTTTTATAGGCATTTGTGTCATCGCAAAGCATGTTCGCCAGCCAATGCTGATCAATATTTTCACTCAAGCTCTCGATTAACCAGCATGCATCGGCGAGTAAGAATAGCCAACCTTGGTCTCTTTTAACCAGCAAGCCCACTTGGCCAGCTGCATGGCCTGGCAAGCTAACCATATAAATGAATCCGTCGTCGAACATGTCTTTACAGAGCAAATTAACACCTTGGCACTGAGGAAGAATTTGGCTGATTGGTACGGAAAAATTACTATGAATGAATAAGTTAGGTTCAAGCTGTGGAGGAAGTAGAGCTTTTAGGTATCCTTTTCTTACGCCTCCAATTCGACCACTTTTAGTAATTGCATCTACCCCTTTTTGTTGGCAATGCAATTGAGAGTGGGAAAACTCAGACACGGCAGCAATGTGATCAGCATGGAAGTGGGAGAGCACTAAGTGTTCAATATCATGAGGTTTGAGACTTTCTTTTGCTAACTGCGCAACAATTCCGTGTTCTTTTTTATAGCGACAAGGTGTTGTCCAAGCATAAAAACGTTCAGGGAAGGGACGAGTCGCGCTAAAAAAATGCTCGTGATATCCCGTGTCGAACAGGATGTTGCCTTGCGTTGGGTGCTGAATTAACGCAACGGCTGCCGGAAATGCTCTAGGCTTGATACCAGAGCCTGGTTTGACAACAAAGCCTGGGTGTACGCAGTGTCCAGCCTCAAAGATTTTTATTTTTAGACCAGTTTGCATACTGCTGTATTCCTTCTTGAATTGAAAAAAGCGGTTGGTAATTCAGTGTTTGTTTAGCCTTGCTGATATCCAGAGTTTGATGATAGTTAAACAATCCTGCGCTGTATGAGGTGAGCCTTGGTTCTGGCTGATGTGGTAAGTGCCTTCGTATTTGCTCACTGAGCTTTAATAATGGTGATACCACACCGTATGGTAATGATTGTAACGTTACTTTTAGGTTTAACCCCTCACATAAAGCTTGCAGAACAGTCTCAATTGGCATTGGTTCGTTGTTGGAAATGTTGAACACATCACCATGCTGAAGTTGGTCTGCCTGAGTGCAAGCGAGCATCGCTGCATGGGCAACGTTGTCGACATAGGTCAGATCAACCACAGGATTTCTACCTGATGGCAGAAGCAGAGTGTTGTTTTTTATCGCCTTAAGCACTCTTGGGATAATCGCGCGATCATTGGGTCCAAAAATGCCACGCGGTCTTAAAATGATCGCTTTGCTTTGGCCTTTTACGGCTTCAATTTCCGATAGGTATTTTGTGTGTGCATAATCATTACACCAGTATGAAGCTATGGCGTCGGTTTCTCGAATATTCCAACGGTCTTGATGGTCAAAGTAGACGCTGGTGGAGGAAATATGGATAAAACGCGAGATTTGATGGGTATTAGCCGCATTGACGAGGTTTTTGGTGGCATCTACATTGGCTTGATAAAACGCCTGCCACTTTCCCCATGGGCTTGAGAGAGCGGCACAATGGATGATTGCATCCATACCTTGGCATACCGCATGAACTGCTGAGTGGTCTCTTAAATCGACTATATGGGGGATAACATCGAATTGCTCGGCGAGTTGTTTAGCGATGACTGTATTTCGTGCTGTAAAGTGCAGTTCATGCTGCTGGTGAAACATTCTCAGAATTGCGCTACCCAACATCCCGCTGCCACCAGTGACCAATATCTTCATAGTTTTAGCACTCCCATCCCTAGTGACAACCCTGCGGCGGTGCCAGCTAATAACACATGTTTTCCTGCGGCTTCTGGCTGATTACGCAGCCAGTGTAAGTTAATTGGGAGTGAGGCGGCGACTTGGTTTCCCAAAGTCGAAAAGTGATTAACGGTTTTCTCTGTTGGTAGCCCGGTGAGTGAAGGCAGTTTTTTTAATCCATGCGCGCTGGCTTGATGAGGAAGAAAATAATCAATATCGCTGAATGTTACCGGAGAGGCGTCAAACCCTTTTTTTAGAAACGCTGGTAAGGCTTTACGCACATGTTTAAAGAGTGCTTTGCCCTCCATCTCAAACTGGCAACTTTTTAAATAGGCTTGATGCTCGGAGGTATGCGGATTGATATGACTGCCTCCGCCCTTAATTTGACAAAATGAATACCCGGTATGATGCGTTTCAAAGTGACTGGTGAGCAATCCATCATCGTTGTGTTCTTCGAGCAAAAATGCGGCGGCACCGTCCGCGAATAAGGTTGCAACTTCTGGTTTGAGCGTAAAATTTCGATTCAGTGTGATGCCAGTGGCGAGTTCGCTGGTGACAATAAGAATCCGACGGTACCGTTTTGCTAAGAATAGACTCTGAGCAAGATCAAGCGCAGAGAGAAAGGATAAACAGGTGCTGTTCAAATCAAAGCTTTCTAGCCATGTTGGAGCGTCTAACGCGGCGAGAACCGCTGAGGCGTCGTAGGGTAGAGACTGGTGGTGTGTGCCGCTAGCGTAGATAAGAAGATCAACGGAGCTTAAGGTATGTGTGTTTCCTAAACACTGCTCTATTGCCTGCACCGCCATGTAAATAGCGGTCTCTTTTGTATTGGCTACATGACGATATTCAACGTCGAATTTATTTCGGCTGGTCCCTGGCGCTAATTTTAGGAAGCGATCCATCTCTCGATCAGACCATTGATTCGTTGGCAGGTAGCTTCCACTGGAAACGATGTTAAAGCCCATTATTCTCTATACACTTATTAAAAACGTCGTTCAAAATAAACCACGTTGCATATTGAAGCTATGGCGAGCGAGATGAAAAATAAACAGAACAAAACAAATGGGAGTAAGAGCACGCTTTGGGTGCAATGCTGAGAATGAATTTTCAGGAATGAGCCAGGCTTTGATTTGCTGGCTCAATATGAATAGAGTGAGGGTTACTTCTTAAATTTCGCCAAAATACGATCCAAATGGTTTGCAAATTCGCGTCGATCGGTTTGAGAAAGCGCGGCGGGCCCACCTGTCTGAATTCCGCTTGAACGCATGGTTTCCATAAAGTCGCGGATATTTAGGCGAGCTTTGATGGTGTCTTTTGTATAGAGCTCGCCACGAGAACTGAGGGCTTGAGCGCCTTTAGAGATAACCTCATCTGCAAGCGGAATATCTGACGTGATCACCAAATCGTTGGCTTCCACACGCTTGACGATTTCGTTGTCTGCGATGTCAAATCCCGCAGGGACTTGCAGCGAGTGGATGTTGTCTCTTTTCGGCACAGGGACAACGTGGTTAGCGACAAACGTACATTCAATCCCCGTACGCTCGGCGGCACGCACAATGGTTTCGCGAATAACTTTTGGACACGCGTCTGCATCTACCCATAACTTCATGATGATTTCTCACTGAGTTTCGCTTCTAACTCTTCAATACGAATGGCTAGCATTTTTACGGTGCGCTCTAGGGCTTCAAGACGATCATTATCGGTGTGGTGTTGTGCTGCGATTTCAACCTTGGGTACGCGTTGAGCACTCTTCCAACTTTTTATTGCGGTGATTAATGCTGGCATTGGAACTGGCGTTTTCAAGCGTGCTTTCACTAACGCTACGGTTGGCTCTTTTCCTTGTTGTTGCAACTGTTCCATTGCCGCTTCTAATTCTTTAGTAACGTCTTGAGTTAACATTTTTAATCCTTAACAACGATATATCTATCATCATACGTTGAGTGCGCTGATTTGGCGAATGGCATTTTGGAGAGTGTAGTGTGAGAGATCTCTTACATAGGTTGTGAGAGAAAACGATTTCGTAAGCGGAAAAAGAGAAGATAAAGAGCTTAAGTTTATGATAAATAATGATTTAACAACTTATTAACCAATGTGAGAGCCAAATATTTATCTTAGATAGATTGTCTATTTTTGGAAAAGGCGTAAATTGAGAGTTGTCAGCAGGAAGCAGACATGGAACAGGAAAGCACCAAGGATTTGGTTATCGTCAGGAAGACGATTTGGTTGGTCAGGATGATTAATCAAGCATGGAGCGTAGGACATTGTAAGGATACGATCATCAATAGGATGTTGATGACTAAGGATAGACAATGGACCCCTCTAGGATTGAGGTTACGGACAGCATCAGGAAGATGCAAGGGACACCGCTCAAGGAACAAGTGACGTGTGCTAACGAGGAATGTTAGCAGTCAGGATGATAAGGACACCGCTAGGACGGCGACGTAAGGAATAAGCTGACGGAATCAGCCACTATTATGGATGATGCATGGAGCACTTTTAGTAGCCGGACTGCTGCGAGTAAGACCATGACCCCGATACTTATGTGTCGGGGTCTTTCTTATACAAAAAAGATATCCAGTGTTCTCATTGAATTAAGCATCTCGATGTTACTTGGGGATATCAATATCACAAAATATATAAATTCCTAATAACACTTAATAAAAAACAACTCAGATCAATATCCTTTCCAACCAGTTGGTTTAACTTTCGGCTTCTCTACAAGGTGTTATGCCCGCAATCATTGAGCATGTTCAGCTCATCGAGTTTGTGATCTGCGGATAGATTAAGTTTGTTGTAATCAAGGAACAGATGTGGCCATAGTAACCAGAAGAATGCTTCTTCTACCCTACAATGAGTCGTTGCAACTAGAATTCGTCATGCTGAATTGCTGTGCGAAAAACCGTGCTGAATTGAATGGTCCGTATACAGTTGCGTCTGCCAAACAGATGTTTGAGAAAATACTGGATGATGAGAACATTTATAGTATGGCAGTGCTAGAGAGCACCAGTCGTGACTATATGGGGCACGTGTTCATTGCTAATCTCGATTCCGAACCTGAATTAGGGTTTATTTTTGATAAATCATATTGGGGTAAAGGGTTAGCAACAGAAGCACTAAAAGCATTTTTCCCCAAAGCGTGCCGTGAATTGGGCTTGAATAAGGTGAAAGCTAACGTGAATAGCAATCATCAAGCTTCTATGGCAGTACTGAAAAAGCTGGGATTTGTTGAAACAAAAGAAAGTAAGGATATATATGGTCCTTACTTTGAAATGGAATTTACAAGCGATGCGGTGGTAGGTGAAAGTTCTGCGGCCTGAAACCGACCATGGTTAACTCTCCTTGGTAGCAATCGTCACCAAGAGATGAAAACTCAAATTGATACACCGTATGCCAACGCCAGACTCCGTCTGGCGTTTTTAGTTTATGGGCACCAAAGGCGATGCTGATTAATTGGAGATCCAATTGCTCACATTTACGCGTGATGGCCGCTTTTGCGAGTTCGGCTTGGCGACGCTGTTGCCAAAACAGGTAACAGAAAAAGCAGAGCCCTAAAATTGCTAAAAGATCACCAATCATTCCTGAACCTTTCTTAGCTTTTTGTTGTTTGTTGTAAGCTTACTAGCGCATTTGCTAGTTCCTCTGATGGATTTGAATGCAGTAAAGGCAATAACACCATCCTTAACTCTGGCAGCATCACTAAATCGGCAAATAACTGATTAAATAGGGCTTGATTACCGGTTTGAGCTAAACGCAGCAAAAACTGTTCTGCTACCTTTTCATTGGCGAGTAAGTGCCAAGCGCGACCCGCCACACCAATCAATACCTCCTGATGGCTTAAACGAGGGCTATGCAATATCGCATCTAATACTGGAGAGGCGACTTCTGTTGGTGCACCAGCAAGGGCTCGGATAAGTGCTGAAAGTAGGAAGAGATCAGGTTCGCTACTTGCGATTTCTTGCTGTGCCTTTTCCGCGATACGTTCTGCTAAACGCTCTTGAAGCTCTACGTGCTCAAGCGCACCTAATAGGGCATAAAGTGGCTCATTTGGTAGGTGGTTCAACGCTTTGCGTATCATTACCCCGTTTTGCTCTTTGTCCAGGCGAGCGGCTATGTCTGTGATACCTTGCAGACCTACAGTTTGCCAATTATCCCAGCCTAAACCTCCAGAGAAGTAATGCTGGGTATGCTCGTAATATTGGCTGGTAGGAAGATTGAGGTTTGCGCGGACCTGGCTATGAAACACGGCCATTTTATCTTCGGAAGGTTTGAAAGTGTATGGGTTGTTAGACAGCTTTTGTTGTTGCTCTTCAGTGATATCATCATTGAGGCGTGTTCCCATAGCCTCCACGACGTATTTAATGAAATTGCCGATATCCGCTTGCTTTAACAAACCGCGCTCGTCCAATTCAAACTTTAGAAACCAAATCCAAGGTTGCTTTTGTTCATTCCAATAAGCGATGGCAAGGTGTGCTTTACGCTGCATTGGAAATGGGTAAGGTGCTTGACCTTTTTCTACATCGGTAAACTCTTTCTTAGCGATGGTTTTGATACGGCGACCAAGATCGAAGATTTGATAATCACAGTGGCTGTTGTTCAACAGTTGAGTGAGGGTTTGAATGTTTTCCATTAAATACGACGTCCTAACGTTCTTTTCACAAGAAATGGTATCATTCTCGGCTAATTCAAGGTTCGAGATAGAATTAATGGTAACAAATACTCAATTGGTCGACTTACTTCACCAACTTGAAGCGCAGCTTAGAGAGCATAACTTATGGCAATATACTATGCCTTCAGAGCAAGCCTTACAAAGTACAGAGCCATTTGCGATTGATACATTGCACCCTCATGAATGGTTGCAGTGGATTTTTATAGCCAGAATGCACGCACTAGTGAAAAATAACCAACCACTGCCAAGAGGGTTTTCTCTCGAGCCCTATTTTTCAGAAGCGTGGAAGCAGGAACCGCAGTTCGCCGAGCTGCTTGTTACAATCCGAACCATTGACGAACTGTGTAAGTAAACGAATGCTAGAACAAGAACTAACGCGATCTTCAGAACCAGTTGAGCTGGAGATCGTTTATCAGGATGAATATTTTGTAGCGGTCAATAAGCCTGCAGGCATGTTAGTGCATCGCAGTTGGTTAGATAAACACGAAACTCAGTTTGTCATGCAAACTTTGCGCGACCAAATTGGTCAGCATGTGTTCCCATTGCATCGTCTGGATCGTCCAACATCTGGTGTGCTTGTGTTTGCGTTGTCGAGTGAAGTCGCATCACAAGTCATGCCGATGTTTGCTGAACATAAAATGGAAAAGACATACCACGCAATAGTACGCGGTTGGATTGAGGAAGAGGGCGTATTGGATTACGCGCTCAAAGTCGAGTTAGACAAGATTGCTGATAAGTTCGCTTCACAAGAAAAAGAAGCGCAAGAAGCGGTGACGGAATATAAGCCGCTGGCTAAAGTGGAGGTTCCCTATTCGACGGGTAAATTTCCTACAACGCGTTATTGCTTAGTTGAGATGAAACCTAAAACGGGGCGTAAGCACCAACTTCGTCGTCATATGGCACATCTACGCCATCCGATCGTGGGTGATACAACGCACGGGGATGGAAAGCACAACAAGCTGTATCGCACAGAGTTTGAATCTCATCGTCTGCTACTGCATGCTTCAGAGTTACGGTTCGTCCATCCATTTACCGATCAAGAGATTGTTATGACGGCCAATCTTGATGAAACTTGGCAGCAATTGTTTACTCGATTTGAGTGGGATGAATCGATGATTAACCGATAATCGGTGCAGTTAGATCTAGATAATGATTGGGTACAAATAAAAAGGGTTAGCATCAATGCTAACCCTTTTTAATATTTAAGACTTAACGTTTTACTTTAGTTTTTCGAGATCCGCCTCGATCTCTGCGATCTTGCTCGAAACGACTTTTTCTAAATGACGAAGGTCTGAGAGAATTTTCTCTTTGACATCAACCTCAGGTTGTTTCGTTGGCTTAGTGATTTTATTCAGTTCATCAATGACTAATGTGAGGTTACGGTTGATTTCCGTTACTTCTTTATATTTGTGACTGCCACTATCAACAAGAACATTTTTGATTTGGCGTGGGTATTTGAATTTAACGCTTTTAGCGAATAGTTCGCCTTTTTGCTTGTGGAAATAGATCTTGAGTACGTCTTTGTGTGCTTCTTGGCGTAGGGAATAACGTTCAATCTGCTTAGGGTCGTGAATACCCAAACCAGTGAGGTGGGGATACATAGGCTACCTCTATTACATCGAATTGATATTGATATAACTGTAGCAGCCTATGTATGAGCTAGATAGCTGATATTTAGCCAAAATGCTTAACTTGTGGGCAAGATCGCTCTCGCCCTGAACCGAAAAGATTGGCAGGTTTTATCTAAGCTGCGACCTCATCAGATAACTTTTCGATCAATCTCTCTCTTAGCTCATCTTGCTGTTCTTCACTTAATCTTCCTCCTGCATCACTGGTTAAAATAAACAAGTCTTCTGCTCGCTCACCAATGGTGGTGATTTTGGCACCGTGAAGGTTGATATTTAAATCAGCAAACGTACGGCCTACTTTGGCCAACAGCCCTGGTGTGTCTAGCGCGACAAACTCCATTAAAGTGTGTTTTTTACCTTTGGTTGGTAAGAAGTCGACTTTGGTTTTCACATTAAAGTGCTGAAGTTTGTTCGGAGTACGGCGCGTTTTAATCTTGGTTGGTCGGCCCGCCTCCAGTACATGGGTGAGGTGTTTAATCACCGCCGCGTGACGAGACTCATCGATCGCTTCGCCATGTTGATCGAGTACCATAAAGGTATCAATCACGTGCCCATCTTTGCTGGTCATGATTTGCGCGTCGTGTACATTAAAATTACGCCTATCTAACTCCGCCACGACTGTCGCAAATAAAGCAGGCTGGTCTTTCGTATATACAAACACCTCAGTGCCGCCACGAGTGGCTTTTTTACTGATCAACACCAAAGGCTTAGTCGGATCTTCCATGCGAAGTAAGTGTTCGCAGTGCCACGCGATTTGCGTATGGGTATGACGAAGGAAGTAGTCAGCTTTGAAGCGTTGCCACAATACTTCAATTTCGCGCGCGGCAAACCCCTCTTTGCGCAGCATTGCGGAGGCCATTTGTTGATTGTGGCGAATTCGCTCACGCACATCGACAGGGTTCTCTAGGCCTCTACGTAAAGCACGTTGTGTGGAGTAATACAGCTCCGCAAGTAAAGTTCGTTTCCAAGCATTCCAAAGTTCTGGGTTGGTTGCACAAATATCTGCAACTGTCAGGCATACAAGATAATCGAGAGATTCTTCGTCTCTGACTTTTTTGGCAAACTCGGTAATGACATCAGGATCATAAATATCTCGGCGCTGTGCGGTGACAGACATTAATAGATGATGTCTTACCAACCAAGCGACAAGTTTCGCTTCGGGCTTCGATAAACCATGCTCAATGCAGAAGTCGTACGCTTCTCCTTCACCGATAATCGAGTGATCGCCGCCACGACCTTTCCCGATATCATGGAAAATAGCGGCAATAATCAGCAGCTCTTTCTTTTGCATCCGTGGGTAGACGTCACAGCAAATAGGGTGCTTCGCATGATTTTCTGGGTCACTAAAAGTGTTGATGTGTTTAAGTAAGCGAATACTGTGTTCATCAACTGTGTAGGCATGGAACAAGTCAAACTGCATTTGACCAACAATCTGACTCCATTGCGGTAAATAGGCCGCCATAACCCCTAATCGGTGCATGAGACTGAATGCTTTGTGCAGAGCATTAGGGTGACGACATAACGCCATGAACTTTTCACGTGCAGCAGGAATAGTGTGCAAAAACTTGTTGAGCCGACGGCGAGCGGTGCGCAGTTGACGCAGCGTTGGTGGGCTCACCCCTTCAATAGTTGAGTCGTTAGCAATATGTAAGAACATATCCAGAATAGTTTCTGGGCGAGCTTGGAACAATGCGGGTTTCCGCGCTTCAATTAAAGAACCGCGACGTTGAAAGTCCGTATCGAGAATCTCGGCACTTTCTGTCGCCCCACCATTAATGATCGCTTGGTCAAAGAGTTTGAGTAGCATTTTATTGAGCTCTGCCACACGACGAAGCGTGCGGTAGAACTCTTTCATCATCATTTCTACGCCTCGGTTGCCTTCTCCGACGTAGCCTAGATTTTCCGCAACTTGTGCTTGATGAGCAAAGGTCAAGCGGTTGTCATAGCGGCGAAGCTCCATGTGCAGAGCGAAACGTACTCGCCAAAGGAAGTCCTGACATTCAACTAATTCTCGGTATTCTGCGTCAGTTAAAAATCCGTATCGGCTCATTTCCAACAATGAAGTCGCACCAAAGTGACGTCGAGCGACCCAGCTTAATGTATGAATATCGCGTAGCCCGCCAGGGGTTGATTTAATGTCCGGTTCTAAGTTGTAGGTCGTGTCGTGGTAACGTGCATGGCGTTCGCGCTGCTCTTGAATTTTAGCGCGGTAAAACGTCTCACTTGGCCAGAAGGAGTCTGATAACACGACTTTCTTCAGTGCCTGAAAGGTGTCCTCGCTTCCACACAGCAATCGCGCTTCTTGCAGGTTTGTCGCGACCGTTAGATCGGCTTTACCAATTTCAGCACATTCAGTAACGGTGCGAACAGCGTGTCCGACCTCGAGTTTTAAATCCCACAACAGCGTAATGAATTCGCTGATTTTTGCTTCTAACGCGGTTGGCAGTTTATTGTTCGACAGAATCAAAATATCGATATCGGAGAGTGGATGCAGCTCACCGCGTCCGTAGCCACCAACGGCAACTAGGGAAATGTTGTAAATATCCTTGAAACCAAAATGTTGCCACAAACGATTGAGAAGCAGATCCATATATTCAGCTCTGGCTAAAACCAAGCTTGTTACCGGATGATGATTGAGAAACTCTTGGTTTTGATTAGAGCTAAACTTCTCTAATTCTTGTTTGAGTTCACCGATATTGATTTGTTCATCGGAAAAGGTAAGAGGGGACTGAAGTGTCATATTTGCCATCCGTGCAAGCTAATCTAATAACAATCTAACAAATTTGCGGCAGATAAAAAATATCCCCGCCGAAGCAGGGATATAGTAAACAACGAGTGGTCGTCAGCTTTACGCGTTTTTCATTAGGCGAGGAATCGTATCGTCGCTACGAAGCGTCAGTACTTCACAACCTTCTTTTGTTACAACAATGGTATGTTCCCATTGCGCAGAGTTCTTGCCGTCGCCCGTGTAAACAGTCCAGTCATCTTGTGCATCAACAGAGCAACCAAATTTACCAGCGTTAATCATCGGCTCAATAGTAAAGCACATGCCTTCTTTTAATACGCGGCGGTCTTTGTTCTTGTAATGAACCACTTGTGGTTCTTCATGGAACTCATCGCCGATACCGTGACCACAGAAGTCTTTTACAATAGAAAACTTGTTGCGAGGATTGTTCTTGTTGTTCTCTTTGATGTACTTCTCGATAGCTGTACCGATGTCGCCAACTGTTGAACCTGGCTTAACGGTACGCATACCAACATACAGTGCTTCTTGAGCTACCATGCATAGACGTTTGTTTGCAGGCGAAACATCACCGACTAGGAACATCTTAGAAGTGTCACCATGGTAACCCTGAGGACGCACGCTCAGATCGGCATTCTCATCATTTGGAACGATTACGGTAATATCAACGTTTAAGATGTCACCATCTTTTAGTACCGCTGGCTTCATTTGGCCGTTGCTACCGATTTCGTCTTTTTCCGCTGGAATACCGTGGCATACGATATGGTTGATTGAAGTACAGATCGACTTAGGGAAACCATGGTAATCAAGCGGAGCAGAGTATGCGCCTTTTTCTAGAGCGTACTCATGACAGATTTTGTTTAACTCTTCTGTCGTCACACCAACTTTGATGTGTGGTTCGATCATTTCTAGAATCTCTGCGGCTAGCTTGCCCGCAATGCGCATGCGTTCTATTTCTTCAGCAGTTTTAATCTTGATTGACATTGGCTTTCTCTACTTATTCCTAAGCACGTAAACGTGCGAATGGCCGCATTCTATCAGACATCGGGGCGTTAACCCAAGTTAGATAGGAATATGCATCATTCTTAATTCGATCATATGTTTAAAGTTTTGCTTATAAAATAAGAGAAAGTGGCACGGTGAAGAAATAATTTTTACTAGCCACAGTGAGCTAAAATATGGTATAAAGCGCGCCGGAATAGAGGACTGTTCTCTTCGCTTAGCAAAGTTAAGCGGCGAAGCAAGCTTCATCCGAATAACCTTTTATCTTTAAATCACACACATTCCGTCACATATTCCGGGGTGCTGAGCAGAAGCTTGGTCGGAGTTATGGGGAATGTGGAGGCCTAACCCCATAGAGGATTTTAAAATGGCAACTGTATCAATGCGCGATATGCTAAAAGCTGGTGTTCACTTCGGTCACCAGACTCGTTACTGGAACCCAAAAATGAAGCCATTCATCTTTGGCGCTCGTAACAAAGTTCATATCATCAACCTAGAAAAAACTGTACCAATGTTCAACGACGCTCTAGCTGAACTAGCTAAAGTTGGCGAGAAGAAAGGTAAGGTTCTATTCGTAGGTACTAAGCGCGCTGCATCTGAAGCTGTTAAAGAAGCTGCAATCGCAAGCAACCAGTTTTACGTAAACAACCGCTGGTTAGGCGGTATGCTTACAAACTACAAAACAGTTCGTCAGTCTATCAAGCGTCTAAAAGAACTAGAGACTCAATCTCAAGACGGTACTTTTGACAAACTAACTAAGAAAGAAGCTCTAATGCGTACTCGCGAAATGGAGAAGCTAGAGAAATCTCTTGGTGGTATCAAAGACATGGGCGGCCTACCAGACGCTCTATTCGTAATCGACGCTGATCACGAACACATTGCAATTAAAGAAGCTAACAACCTAGGTATTCCAGTATACGCTGTGGTAGATACTAACTCTAACCCAGACGGCGTTGACTACGTAATCCCAGGTAACGACGACGCGATCCGCGCTGTACAGCTATACCTGAACGCTGCTGCTTCAGCAGTATCTGAAGGTCGTAACAAAGACGTAGCTGCAGTTGCTGAAAAAGACGGTTTCGTAGAAGCTGAATAATAGCGGCTCTGTGTCACACTTGGTCTATGTGAAACCTTTGTGTAGCATAAACTAAGTTATAGTTAGCAATGGGGGCCGACAATGTTAGGCCCCTGTTTTTTACCTTATTTCGAATCAAACGAGGAAGACAGAATGGCAACTGTAACTGCTGCTCTAGTTAAAGAACTTCGCGAGCGTACTGGCGCTGGCATGATGGAATGTAAGAAAGCGCTTGTAGAAGCAAACGCTGACATCGAACTAGCAATTGAAAACATGCGTAAATCTGGCGCAGCGAAAGCAGCTAAGAAAGCTGGTAACGTTGCAGCTGAAGGCGCAATCATCATCAAAGAAGAAAACGGCGTTGCTGTTCTTCTTGAAGTTAACTGCCAAACTGACTTCGTTGCTAAAGACGGTAACTTCACTGCATTCGCAGAAGAAGTTGCAGCTGCAGCTCTAGCTTCAAAAGCTTCTGTTGAAGAACTACAAGCACAATTCGAAGACGCACGTGTAGCTCTAGTAGCTAAAATTGGTGAAAACATCACTATCCGTCGCGTAGAATACGTTCAAGGCACTGCAATCGCTTCTTACCGTCACGGTGAGAAAATCGGTGTTGTTGTTGCTGGTGAAGGCGACGCAGAAACTCTTAAGCACGTTGCAATGCACGTTGCTGCTTCTAAGCCAGAGTTCGTTAACCCAGAAGACGTACCAGCTGACGTAGTAGAAAAAGAGAAAGCGGTTCAAGTTGAAATCGCAATGAACGAAGGCAAGCCTGCTGAAATCGCTGAGAAGATGGTTGTTGGCCGCATGAAGAAATTCACTGGCGAGATCTCTCTAACAGGTCAAGCTTTCATCATGGAGCCTAAGAAAACTGTAGGCGAAATGCTGAAAGAAAAAGGCGCTTCAGTTTCTACGTTCGTTCGCCTAGAAGTAGGTGAAGGTATCGAGAAGAAAGAAGAAATGAGCTTCGCTGAAGAAGTTGCAGCAGCTCAAAAAGGTTAATCCTTAGAGACTGTATAAAGATTAGACCGTAGCCAAGGCTACGGTCTTTTTATGAGCAGTGAACGATTAGCCGTGATGAATAGCCATAACTGAAGTTGTGTCTATTCATGACTGTTAATCAACAACTCTCTTTGGAAGGTAAACTCCATGACTACGAACCCTAAACCAGCGTATCAACGTATTCTATTAAAACTGAGTGGTGAAGCTCTTCAAGGTGAAGACGGTTTTGGTATTGATCCTGCGGTCCTTGATCGTATGGCACAAGAAGTTAAAGAACTGGTTGAACTGGGTGTTCAGGTTGGTGTAGTTATCGGTGGCGGTAACTTGTTCCGTGGTGCAGGCCTAGCTGAAGCTGGTATGAACCGCGTAGTTGGTGACCACATGGGTATGCTTGCTACAGTAATGAATGGCCTAGCGATGCGTGATGCTCTTCACCGTGCATACGTAAATGCGCGCGTTATGTCTGCAATCCCTCTAAAAGGCGTATGTGACGACTATAATTGGGCTGATGCGATCCGTGAGCTTCGCCAAGGCCGAGTTGTCATCTTCTCTGCTGGTACTGGTAACCCGTTCTTTACAACGGATTCTGCTGCTTGTTTACGTGGTATCGAAATTGAAGCGGATGTTGTACTAAAAGCGACGAAAGTTGATGGTGTATTTACTGCTGACCCTGTAGCAAACCCAGACGCAGAGCTGTATGATAAGCTATCTTATGCAGAAGTTCTGGATAAAGAGCTGAAAGTTATGGACTTGGCGGCGTTTACGCTAGCTCGTGACCACAAAATGCCAATCCGCGTATTTAATATGAACAAGCCAGGCGCACTACGTCGCGTGGTTATGGGCGAAGCAGAAGGCACGCTCATCAACGAATAAGCTTGGCTTAAGGTGCCACTCCAAAGCGTTAGGGTGGTGCTTGCTTTGCTCAACCGTTTTAGGCTTTCTTCAGGAAAGATGACATTTTTAAGGTGAAACTGTGATTAACGAAATCAAAAAAGACGCGCAAGAGCGCATGGATAAAAGCGTTGAAGCGCTTAAGAACAACCTTTCTAAAATTCGTACAGGTCGTGCACACCCAAGCCTACTATCTGGTATTTCTGTAGAATACTACGGTGCAGCAACACCTCTAAACCAAGTAGCAAACGTTATTGCTGAAGATGCGCGTACACTTGCAATCACGGTTTTTGATAAAGAGCTGACGCCGAAAGTAGAAAAAGCGATCATGACGTCTGACCTTGGTCTAAACCCTATGTCAGCTGGCACTATCATCCGCGTTCCACTTCCACCGCTAACGGAAGAGCGTCGTAAAGACCTAGTTAAGATCGTTCGTGGTGAAGCTGAAGGTGGTCGTGTTGCTGTTCGTAACATCCGTCGTGACGCAAACAACGATCTTAAAGCGCTTCTAAAAGATAAAGAAATCTCTGAAGATGAAGACCGTAAAGCACAAGACGAAATTCAAAAGCTAACTGACGTTGCAGTTAAGAAGATCGATGAAGTTCTTGCTGCAAAAGAAAAAGAGTTGATGGAAGTTTAATACTCCCACACACATCACTGTTGGAAAACGCTGTGCTCACAGCTCAGCGTTTTTTTATGTTAGTCTATCCAACTGATGGAACTCAATTAACTCCCTATGCAAAATTCTCAAGCCTTCTCTGATTCCCTTCCTAAGCATATTGCCATCATTATGGACGGTAATGGCCGTTGGGCTAAGTCCAAAGGAAAACCTCGCGTATTTGGTCATAAAAAAGGCGTTAGTGCCGTTCGTAAGACCGTGGCTGCTGCTTCAAAACTAGGCATTAGAGCCATGACGCTGTTTGCTTTTAGTAGTGAAAACTGGCGTCGTCCGGAGGAAGAAGTGGGTCTTTTGATGGAACTGTTTATCACGGTCCTGTCTAGTGAAGTAAAAAAACTACACAAAAATAACTTACGGTTGCGCGTGATCGGTGATACCAGTCGATTTAGTGAGCGTCTACAAAAGAAAATTGTAGAAGCAGAAAACCTAACGGCAGATAACACGGGTATGGTGCTCAACATTGCAGCCAACTATGGCGGTAAATGGGACATCACAGAAGCTGCTAAAACGTTAGCGCTAAAAGCACGTAACGGTGAAATTCGTGTAGAGGATATCAATGAGCAGCTAATCACTGAGCATTTGACCATGGCAGACCTACCGGAAGTGGATCTTTTAATTCGCACCAGTGGAGAGTGCCGCATCAGCAACTTTATGTTGTGGCAAATGGCTTATGCAGAAATGTACTTTACACCAGAGTACTGGCCAGAATTCGATGAAGACAGTTTGGTAGAAGCTGTGACTTGGTTTATCAACCGAGAACGTCGTTTTGGCTGTACAGGTGAACAAATAAAGGCATTGATGGCAGCTCAATAAGGACTAGTTAGTTTGAAACAGAGAATAATAACAGCACTAATTTTAGCTCCCCTGGTTATTTTAGGCATTTTTAAATTACCGCTAATGGGCTTTATTGCCGCTTTAACTGCAATAACGCTATTAGGTTTTTGGGAGTGGACTCAGTTTACAGGAAGCAACTCTCGCATTGCTGCCCTTGTGCCGGCAATCATTATTACCGGACTTAGTTTTCTATACATCTCGCCTGATGCATATAGCCTCAATCACTTAACGACACCTCATTATGTCGTCTTGGGTATTGGTTTTGTTTGGTGGATTATTGCTAGCTTAATGGCGATTACTTACCCCAAAACGACGAAATCTTGGCAAAGTAATTTTGTTTTACGTCATGTATTTGGTTTTCTGACATTAATCCCATTCCTTTGGAGTGTGATTATTCTCAGAGCGTATGACATCACTGTAGATCCATACCACGGCGCAAAGCTTGTGTTGTACGTTTGTTTCTTGGTATGGGCTGCAGATAGCGGCGCCTACTTTGCAGGCAAAAGCTTAGGCAAACGTAAGATGGCTCCTCATGTAAGCCCCAATAAAACCATTGAAGGGCTAATTGGTGGCATTATCACGGCATTAATCGTAGCGTGGGCATTTGCTGATTGGTTCGACATCCAGTTCACTAGCCCTGTCCATATGGTGCTGATTACGCTAGTGACTGTCGTTATTTCAGTGCTTGGTGATCTGGTTGAAAGTATGTTCAAACGTGTCTCAGGCATTAAAGACAGCAGTAACATTATCCCAGGGCACGGTGGTGTGCTAGATCGTATCGACAGCCTAACCGCAGCATTCCCAGTTTTTGCTCTTCTTTACTACGTATTCTAATTTATCAGGAGCGGCGTCGTCGCTCCTGAGCTTTCTAACGGTCTTACAACATGCAAAAGTTAACGATTCTTGGTGCTACTGGATCAATTGGTGCAAGCACGCTTAAAGTGGTCGAACAAAACCCAGATCTGTTTTCTGTCGTTGCCTTAGCGGCAAGCACTAACGTTGAAAAGATGATCGGTCTATGTCGTCAGTGGCAACCTAAATATGCGGTCATGGCAGATAAAGCTGCGGCATCTCAACTTCAAGCTGAGCTACACTCGGTTTCACCAAGTACCGAAGTGCTAGGTGGTGTTGATGCGCTATGCCATATTGCTTCGCTGGACGAGGTCGACAGTGTAATGGCTGCTATTGTAGGAGCAGCCGGCTTATTGCCTACTATGGCTGCCGTGAAAGCAGGTAAGCGAGTCTTGTTGGCAAATAAAGAAGCACTTGTAATGTCAGGCCAGCTTTTTATTGATGCTGTAGAAGAATTTGGCGCAGAGCTACTTCCCGTCGACAGTGAACACAACGCCATTTTCCAATGTTTACCACAGCAAGTACAAACCAATCTAGGTCGTTGCAATTTACAAGAACATGGCATTTCTCATATTTTGTTGACTGGATCTGGTGGTCCTTTCCGTTACACTGACATCGCAGAACTGGAGCAGGTGACACCCGCGCAGGCGATTGCTCATCCAAACTGGTCGATGGGGCCAAAAATTTCTGTTGATTCTGCCACGATGATGAATAAAGGCCTTGAGTATATCGAAGCTAAGTGGCTATTTAATGCTGCTCGCGAACAACTGAAGGTGGTTATTCATCCTCAATCGGTAATTCATTCTATGGTTCAGTATCGTGATGGTTCGGTCTTGGCACAAATGGGAGAAGCGGATATGGCGACGCCAATTGCGCTCACCATGTCATACCCGTCAAGAGTGGAAGCTGGGGTTAAGCCGCTAGACTTCACGAAAGTTGGTGAGCTGACGTTTTTGCAGCCTGATTTTGCTCGTTACCCATGTTTAAAACTCGCAATTGATGCTTGTTATGAAGGTCAACACGCAACAACAGCATTGAATGCAGCTAATGAAGTCGCTGTTGATGCATTTTTAAATAACAGACTAGGTTTTACCGATATTGCTCGCATCAATGAGTCTGTGTTGAATAAAATCAACGCAAGCTGCAAAGCTGAGAATGCGAATAGCTTGGAAAGCTTGCTCGAGCTAGATAGAATGGCACGAACTATTGCCCTAGAAACCATACGCGAGCGTAGCTGATGACTGGTATATTGTGGAATCTCATTTCTTTTATCGTCGCACTGGGCATTCTTGTTGCCGTGCACGAATTTGGGCATTTTTGGGTTGCTCGCCGTTGCGGCGTTAAAGTTGAAAAGTTTTCAATCGGTTTCGGCAAGTCTATTTGGAGTAAAGTAGGCAAAGACGGAACGGAGTACAGCATCTCAATGATCCCTCTCGGCGGCTATGTGAAAATGGTTGATAGTCGTGTCGATGAGGTGCCAGAACATGAGAAGCACCTAGCGTTTGATAAGAAGCCGTTATGGAAGCGAACCTCTATTGTTGCGGCTGGCCCCATCTTTAATTTTCTTTTCGCAATTTTTGCCTATTGGCTGGTATTTCTAATTGGTATCCCTGCTGTTAAGCCTGTAATTGGTGAAGTTACGCCCAATTCGATTGTTGCGGAAGCTGGAATTGAATCTGGAATGGAACTTAAATCGATATCTGGTATCAAAACTCCGGATTGGGAATCAGTAAATATGGGATTGATTTCTCATATTGGCGATGATTTGATGACGGTAACACTAACGTCAGCGAATGAAGTTGGTTCAGAAGTAACGAAAACGCTCGATTTACGTGAGTGGAAGTTCGACCCAGAAACTCAGTCAGCGATGCAGTCGTTAGGTTTTGCTCCGTATACACCGGAGGTGTATCGAGTTATCGAGCAGGTCTCGCAAGGTGGAGCGGCGGAAAAAGCCGGTGTGCTTCCAGGTGATGAGGTTGTCGCAATTGGTCAACAACGCGTAACCGAATGGAAGCAAGTGGTTGAAGCGGTTCGTTCTAATCCTGATACACCGCTTGAATTGACGGTGTTACGTCAGGGTTATGAGCAAACATTGACGCTGACGCCCGGTAGCCGTGAGCTAGCTAACAAAGAAGTCGTTGGTTTTGCAGGTATTGCACCTAAAGTCGCAGAATGGCCAGAAAGTTATCGCTTCGATCTTCAGTTTGGTGTATTCGAGTCAATAGGTAAAGCAGTAGACAAAACTGGCCAAGTCATTGGTTTGACAATCAGCATGCTTAAGAAGCTGATTGTTGGAGACGTTGGTCTGAATAATCTGAGTGGACCAATATCAATAGCCAAAGGCGCAGGCGCGACAGCAGATTATGGTTTGGTCTACTTTTTAGGTTTTCTGGCTCTAATTAGTGTTAACCTAGGTATTATTAATCTCGTTCCTTTACCAATGTTGGATGGCGGTCATTTGTTGTTTTTTGCAATTGAAGCAGTCATTCGACGTCCTGTTCCTGAGAAAGTGCAGGAAATGGGCTTTAGAATTGGTGGTGCGATCATCTTCTCGCTCATGGCGTTAGCGCTATTTAATGATTTTACTCGTCTGTGATAGTTCAGAGACAAAAGCAGTAGCAAGGAATAATTAGAACAAGTATGGCGATTAAGCGAATTCTATTTGCAAGTTTACTGGCGACCAGTGTATCTGCAAATGGAGCAGAGAACTTCGTAGTTCAAGATATTGAAATCGATGGATTGCAGCGTGTAGCACTGGGTGCTGCATTGTTGAAAATGCCTGTACGTGTCGGTGATACCATTGGCCAAGGCGATGTTGCAGAAATTATCCGCGCCCTGTATGCATCTGGTAACTTTGAAGATGTGAAAGTGTTGCGTGACGGTGGTGTTCTGATGGTTCAAGTCAAAGAACGTCCTACCATTGCAAGCATCTCTTTTTCAGGTAACAAAGCAATCAAGGACGAGCAGCTACAAGAAAACCTGAACGCGTCTGGCGTTCGTGAAGGTGAAGCGCTTGACCGCACCACGCTAAGCAACATTGAAAAAGGCTTAGAAGACTTTTACTACAGCGTAGGTAAATACAACGCAACAGTAAAAGCGGTGGTGACTCCACTACCACGTAATCGTTCTGATCTTAAGTTTGTCTTTACTGAAGGTGTGTCGGCAAAAATTCAGCAAATCAACTTTATCGGTAATGAAGTGTTCAGTGATGAAGAGCTGCTTTCGCGCTTTAACTTAAATGTTGATGTGCCGTGGTGGAATTTCCTTTCTGATGAAAAGTATCAAAAGCAAGTTCTTGCAGGTGATATTGAAGCACTCAAATCATTCTATCTGGATCGTGGTTACTTAAAATTTAACGTTGATTCGACACAAGTTGCAATCTCTCCTGACAAGAAAGGGGTATACATTACTCTTGGTCTAGAAGAGGGCGAGGTTTACACCGTTAAGGACGTGAAGTTCCGTGGTGATTTGATTGGTGAGGAAGCGACGTTCGAAAGACTTGTGCCATTTGAAGACAATGAGACATACAACGGCTCGTTGGTGACTTCAATGGAAGAAGGGATTAAGCGTGTGCTTGGTGAGTCCGGTTATGCTTATCCTCAAGTGAATACCATTCCAGAGTTTGACGACGAGAATCAAGAAGTTTCTTTGGTCGTTAACGTAGACCCGGGTAACCGAATTTATGTTCGTGATATTCGCTTCACGGGTAATAACTCAACCAAAGATGAAGTCCTTCGTCGTGAAATGCGTCAGATGGAAGGCAGTTGGTTGAACTCGAAATCGATTGAAACGGGTAAAACTCGTCTAAATCGTTTGGGCTACTTTGAAAATGTTGAAGTACAGACGGTTCGAGTTCCTGGTAGTGATGATCAAGTTGACCTAGTTTACTCTGTCAAAGAAGCGAACTCTGGTAGCGTTAACTTCGGTGTTGGCTACGGTACAGAATCGGGTGTGAGCTTCCAGGTTGGCCTGCAACAAGATAACTTTATTGGTAGCGGTAACCGTGTTGGTATCAACGCGATGATGAATGACTACCAGAAAAACATCAGTCTTGATTACCGTGATCCGTACTGGAACTTAGACGGTGTAAGCTTAGGTGGTAAGGTTTTCTATAACGAATTTGAAGCTAAAGAAGCCAATATCGTTGACTATACCAACGAAAGCTATGGCGCGAGCTTAACGTGGGGCTTCCCATTCGATGAGTTGAACCGTTTTGAATTCGGTGTCGGTTATACGCACAACAAGATCGGTAACTTATCGCCTTACTTGCAGGTAGAGCAGTTCTTAGAAGCGCAAAAAGATAATATAGATTCAAGTGGGGCATTGAATACGAACGACTTCGACTTCAATATCTCTTGGACACGTAATAACTTAAACCGTGGCTATTTCCCTACGGCAGGTAACCATCAGCGTGCATTCTATAAAATGACCGTACCTGGCTCTGACGTTCAATACTTCAAAATGCAGTACGATGTTCGCCAGTATGTGCCATTGA
Source organism: Vibrio sp. Vb1337 (assembly GCF_033338715.1). Lineage (NCBI taxonomy): Bacteria > Pseudomonadati > Pseudomonadota > Gammaproteobacteria > Vibrionales > Vibrionaceae > Vibrio > Vibrio sp. Vb1337. The sequence continues at coordinate 157,086 of NZ_JAWOTD010000010.1, forward strand.
CTAAAAAGCACGAGTTTACCCTCTTGTTCCGTGGCCGCTTAGGTTACGGTAATGGTTACGGTCAAACGGATGGTAACGATAACTTGTTCCCATTCTATGAAAACTACTACGCCGGTGGTTTTACGTCGCTTCGTGGCTTTGGCTCAAACTCTGTTGGTCCAAAAGCGGTGTACCGCGATACATCCGGCTCAAACAATGGTACAGATATTGCGACAGATGATTCAGTGGGTGGTAACGCAGTCGCATTAGCAAGTATTGAATTGATCGTTCCAACGCCGTTCGCATCAGAGGAAGTACAAAACCAAATTCGTACCAGTATCTTCTTTGATATGGCAAGTGTTTGGGATACCGAGTTTGATTACCGAGAAAATAGCAACATTTCGGGTGCTAACTACTACTACGATTACTCAGATCCAACCAACTACCGCTCTTCTTACGGTGCGGCGTTGCAGTGGATGTCTCCAATGGGGCCACTAGTATTCTCACTAGCGAAACCAATTAAGAAATTTGATGGCGATGATGAAGAGTTCTTCACATTCACTATCGGTAGAACTTTCTAAAGAGGAAAATATTTTGAATAAAATGATCAAAGCGGCTGGGATTGGCCTTCTTGTACTGAGCTCTTCAATGTTTGCAAATGCGGCAGAAGCTGCACAGAAAATTGCTTACGTAAATACAGCTCAAGTTTTTCAAGCTCTTCCTCAACGTGAAGTTGTACTACAAAAAATGCAGAAAGACTTCAAAAGCAAAGCTGATGAACTGAAGTCAATCCAAGCCCAAGCTAAAACAAAGATTGAGAAGCTACAACGTGACGGTGAGCTTTTGGGTCAAGACGAAGTTGAAAAGCTACGTATCGATATCGCGAAGTTAGACAGCGAGTACAAAGTGAAAGCACAAGCACTTGAAAAAGCAAGTGCGCGTCGTGAAGCTGAAGAAAAAGCGAAGCTTTTCAAAACGATTCAAGATGCAGTTAAGAAAGTCGCAGACAAAAATGGTTACGATCTTGTGATTGATATCTCTGCTTTGCAGTACGGCAAGCCAGAATACAATATTTCTGAAGACGTAATTAAAGCTCTAAAATAAGAAGTTATGAAGACATTAACATTAGCCGAATTGGCGACAATTACCGGGGGTGAGCTGTTTGGTGACGAGTCTCTCGTTGTAAGCCGTGTTGCTCCAATGGATAAAGCACAAGAAGGTGACGTAACCTTCTTGTCTAACCCAAAATACGCAAAACACCTTTCTGAGTGCCAAGCTACCGTTGTTATGGTAAAGGCTGAGCATAAAGATCAATGCGTTGGAAATGCGCTAGTGGTTTCAGACCCTTATGTCGCATTTGCTCGTGTGGTTCAAGCGATGGATACCACACCAAAACCGGCAGACGATATTGCACCAAGTGCTGTGATTGCCGCTGACGTTAAGATGGGTGAGAACGTTACAATCGGCGCTAACGCTGTGATTGAAACGGGCGTGGAACTCGGCGACAACGTAAGTGTTGGTGCTGGTTGTTTTATCGGTAAGAACGCCAAGCTAGGGAATAACACCAAGCTTTGGGCTAATGTCACTATCTACCATGAAGTGTCATTGGGTGATGACTGTCTCGTTCAATCGGGTACCGTCATTGGCTCTGATGGCTTCGGTTACGCGAATGACAAAGGCGAGTGGATCAAAATTCCTCAGCTTGGTTCAGTGCGTATCGGTAACCGCGTTGAGATTGGTGCTTGTACTACGATTGACCGCGGTGCACTCGAAGATACTATCATTGAAGACAATGTCATTCTGGATAACCAACTTCAAATCGCGCACAACGTGCAGATCGGATATGGTACCGTGATGCCTGGTGGTACTATTGTCGCGGGCAGTACAAAAATTGGTAAGTACTGCCAGATTGGCGGCGCGTCTGTTCTGAATGGCCATATCACTATCGCAGATGGTGTGGCGATTACAGGTATGGGCATGGTAATGCGCAGTATCGAAGAAAAAGGCCTTTACTCATCAGGTATTCCACTACAAACGAACAGAGAGTGGCGTAAAACTGCAACTCGAGTTCACCGTATTGATGAGATGAATAAGCGCCTGAAAGCGGTTGAAAAACAGCTGGAACAGAAAGAAGAAATTTAGAACAAGTTATCTTTCGCTCTGTATTTAACGTGAAAGCTAACAGGCTCTAGTTCCATATTCTGTACGAAGACTCGCGAAATGCGGGTCTTTTTCTTCTATAATGACGCGCTCTAAGTAGATTTAACTCCAAGATGGTGCGTATTTTGCTAGTATATTGCAAAGCGATTCGGCTTTACGACCTGTTGCCACGTTTGCCATCTTGGCGGCAAAAAATTGATATAGGAAGACGACTTTGACTACTGAAAAGAAAACGATGAACATCTCTGAAATTCAAGAGCTACTACCTCATCGCTACCCATTCTTATTGATCGACCGAGTGATAGACTTCCAAGAAGAGAAGTACCTTCACGCGATTAAAAACGTGTCGGTTAACGAACCTCAGTTCACAGGTCACTTTCCTCAACTACCAGTATTCCCAGGTGTTTTGATTTTAGAAGCAATGGCTCAGGCAACAGGCTTACTTGCATTTAAATCATTTGGTGCACCAACAGAAAATGAACTGTACTACTTTGCAAGCGTAGACGGCGCGAAATTCCGTAAACCAGTGGTTCCGGGCGACCAATTGGTTATTGAGGTAGAATTTCTGAAAGAACGTCGCGGCATTGCTGCATTTAGCGGTGTAGCAAAAGTTGACGGCGAAGTGGTATGTTCTGCAGAACTGAAGTGTGCTCGTCGAGAGTTTTAATATGATTCATGAAACCGCTAAAATCCACCCGGCAGCGGTGGTAGAAGAGGGCGCCAAAATTGGTGCTAACGTAACAGTAGGTCCTTTTACGTACATCACCTCTACGGTTGAAATTGGTGAAGGCACAGAAGTGATGTCTCACGTTGTGATCAAAGGTCACACAACTATTGGCAAAGATAACCGTATTTTCCCACATGCTGTCATTGGTGAAGAAAACCAAGACAAAAAATACGGTGGTGAAGACACAACTGTGGTTATCGGTGACCGTAACGTCATTCGTGAAGCGGTCCAAGTTCACCGCGGCACAGTGCAAGACAAAGCAACCACGATCATTGGTGATGACAACTTATTGTGTGTGAATGCACACGTTGCGCATGATGTTGTTATTGGTAACCACACTCATATCGGTAATAACTCGATTCTTGGTGGTCACGTTACTGTTGATGACTATGCCGGTGTGATGGCACTGTCTGCGATTCATCCGTTTTGTACAGTGGGCGCTTACGCATACATTGGCGGCTGTTCAGCTGTGGTGCAAGATGTCCCAGCTTATGTACTCGCGCAAGGTAACCACGCTACTCCATTCGGCTTGAACCTTGTTGGCTTGAAGCGTAATGGCTTTGAGAAACCAGAGATTCGTGCGCTACAAAAAGCGTATAAAGAAATCTACCGTTCAGGTAAGACGCTAGAAGAAGTGAAGCCTATTCTGGCTGAAATGGCTCAAGAGTGGCCGGCTGTGAAGCGTTTCTCAGATATTCTGGAAACGACGGAACGTGGCATTATTCGTTAATTGGCGAATGAACCAATAAATAAAAAGATCGTGACCAAATTTGAGGTTACGATCTTTTTGTGTTTTATGGATAAGGCAAACCGTTATCCATAGCGCACAGGAAAAATAGCGAAGTAGATATGGAAAGACCATTACGTATTGGCATCATTGCCGGAGAATTGTCTGGCGATACGCTAGGTGAAGGCTTTATCAAAGCAGTAAAGCAACAATATCCAGACGCAGAGTTCGTAGGCATTGGTGGTCCGAAAATGATAGCCCAAGGTTGCGAGTCTCTGTTTGATATGGAAGAGCTTGCGGTGATGGGATTAGTCGAGGTTTTAGGCCGCTTACCGAGACTTCTTAAAGTGAAAGCTGAGCTCGTTCAGTATTTTACTCAGAATCCGCCTGATGTTTTCATCGGGATCGATGCTCCTGACTTCAACTTACGCCTGGAGCTTGACCTCAAGCAAGCGGGCATTAAAACCGTTCATTACGTGAGTCCGTCTGTTTGGGCTTGGCGTCAGAAGCGCATCTTTAAAATAGAAGCGGCAACGAACTTGGTGCTAGCATTTCTTCCGTTTGAGAAAGCGTTCTACGACAAATTTAATGTACCTTGCGAGTTCATTGGTCATACCTTGGCTGATGCCATCCCACTAGAATCAGAACAAGCGCCTGCACGTGAGTTGCTTGGTTTAGAACAAGATAAAAAGTGGCTTGCTGTCCTGCCAGGCAGTCGTGGTAGCGAGTTAAAAATGCTCTCAGAGCCATTTATTGAAACCTGCAAGTTACTCCATAAAAAATTTCCAGAACTGGGGTTTGTTGTCGCGCTTGTTAATCAAAAACGCCGTGAGCAGTTTGAACAAGCATGGAAAGAGCTAGCGCCAGAGTTGGACTTCAAGTTAGTTGATGACACCGCACGCAACGTCATCACCGCATCCGATGCCGTGATGTTGGCCTCCGGTACCGTAGCGTTGGAGTGTATGCTTCTCAAGCGTCCAATGGTGGTGGGTTATCGTGTGAATGCATTTACTGCTTTCTTAGCTAAACGTCTATTGAAAACGAAGTATGTGTCATTGCCGAATATCTTGGCGGATGATGAGCTCGTCAAAGAATATCTACAAGATGAGTGCACACCAGACAATTTGTTTACTGAGGTTTCTCGCTTATTGGAAAGCGACAATAAACCGATGTTAGATAAATTTACGGAAATGCATCATTGGATTCGTAAAGATGCGGACCAACAAGCCGCAAACGCAGTTCTAAAACTGATTGAGAAATAGAGATTTATCATGGCTGTTAAACCAAAAGCGACCAAAACCAAAGTTGAACTCCCTCCGTTTGAATATCCGCAAGGTTATCAGCTTGTGGCCGGAGTCGACGAGGTCGGACGTGGCCCTTTGGTGGGAGACGTCGTCACCGCTGCGGTTATCCTTGATCCTCACAATCCTATTGAAGGGTTGAACGATTCGAAAAAATTGACCGAAAAGAAACGCATGGCGTTGCTTCCTGAAATCAAAGAAAAAGCATTGGCGTGGGCGGTCGGGCGTTGTTCTCCTGAAGAAATTGATCAACTGAATATTTTACAGGCGACTATGGTTGCGATGCAGCGTGCAGTGGCGGGGTTACAGGTTCAACCTGATTTGGTGTTGATTGATGGTAACCGTTGTCCGGAGCTGCCAATGGATGCTCAAGCTGTAGTAAAAGGCGATCTACGTGTTGCCGAAATCAGTGCGGCTTCCATTATTGCCAAAGTCGTGCGTGACCAAGAGATGGAAGAGTTGGATAAACTTCATCCACAATTTGGCTTCGCGAAGCACAAAGGTTACCCAACTAAAGCGCACTTTGAAGCGATTGAGCAACACGGAGTGATCAGTGAACACCGCAAGAGTTTCAAGCCAGTAAAAAAAGCGTTAAGCATAGAATAATCAAACGATCTAATTGGTGTTATAAACCCAACCTCTTTAGGTTAGAATCCCCAACAAAATAGAGTTACACGGTACCTGTTAATGTCAGATCCCAAATTCATCCACCTGCGTGTTCATAGTGACTTCTCGATGGTGGATGGCCTCAACAAAGTTCCGCCAATCGTAAAGAAAGTTGCTGAGCTCGGTATGCCCGCAATGGCGTTGACCGACTTTACCAACCTATGTGGTTTGGTGAAGTTTTACGGGACGGCGCATGGCAGTGGTGTTAAACCGATCATTGGTGCTGACTTTAAAATGCAGTCGGACGAGTTTGGTGAAGAGCTGACACAAGTGACTTTGCTTGCGGCGGATAATGTAGGTTATAAGAACCTGACGTTATTGATATCAAAAGCGTACTTACGTGGACATGTTCAACACCACCCAGTGATTGACAAAGCCTGGTTGGCTGAAATGTCTGAAGGCCTGATTGTATTATCCGGCGGTAAAAGCGGAGAAATTGGTCGCGGCCTTTTGAAAGGCAACCGTCAAATAGTGCAAGGGTGTGTTGATTTCTATAAACAGCATTTTCCAGATCGCTTTTATCTTGAGCTACTTCGTACCGGTCGTCCAGATGAAGAAACTTATCTTCACTTTGCGGTTGAATTGGCAGAGCAGCAAGACTTGCCAGTAGTGGCGACCAATGAAGTTGTATTCCTGAGTCCAGACCTATTTGATGCTCATGAAATACGCGTAGCGATTCACGATGGTTACACATTAGAAGATCCGCGTAGGCCAAAAAACTACAGTCCGCAGCAATATCTTCGTACAGAAGAAGAAATGTGCGAGCTGTTTGCTGATATTCCTGAAGCGTTAGAAAACAGTGTCGAGATAGCGAAGCGTTGTAACGTGACTGTGCGCTTAGGGGAGTACTTCCTACCAGCTTTCCCAACCGAAGGGATGAAAGAGACTGAGTTCCTAGTCATGAAATCCCGAGAGGGGTTGGAAGAGCGTTTAGAGTTCCTATTTCCAGATGAGGAAGAGAGAAAACGTCGCCGCCCTGAATATGATGAACGTCTTCAGATAGAGCTAGATGTTATCAACCAAATGGGATTTCCTGGTTACTTCTTGATCGTAATGGAGTTCATCCAGTGGTCAAAAGATAATGGAATTCCTGTCGGTCCTGGACGTGGTTCCGGTGCTGGTTCTTTGGTGGCTTACGCACTAAAAATCACCGATCTGGATCCACTAGAATACGACTTGCTGTTCGAACGTTTCTTGAACCCAGAACGTGTTTCGATGCCCGATTTCGACGTCGATTTCTGTATGGATAAACGTGACCAGGTTATTGACCACGTTGCGGAAATGTACGGTCGTGACGCGGTGTCTCAGATCATCACGTTTGGTACCATGGCGGCAAAAGCGGTAATCCGTGACGTTGGCCGCGTATTGGGCCACCCATTTGGTTTTGTTGATCGTATTTCAAAGCTGATCCCGCCCGATCCAGGTATGACGCTAGATAAAGCGTTTAAAGCTGAACCTGCACTACCTGAATTGTATGAGGCCGATGAGGAAGTTAAAGAACTCATCGACATGTGTCATATTTTGGAAGGCTGTACGCGAAACGCCGGTAAACACGCTGGTGGTGTTGTAATATCACCTACAACAATTACCGATTTTGCGCCAATTTATGCAGACGCTGAAGGTCACTTTCCGGTTACTCAATTTGATAAAAACGATGTTGAGACCGCTGGCCTAGTTAAGTTTGACTTCTTGGGTTTACGTACCTTAACCATTATTGACTGGGCGTTAGGACTGATTAACCCACGCCTAGAGCGAGAAGGGAAAGAACCGGTTCAAATTGAATCCATACCGTTAGAAGACCCTGCCTCTTTCCGTTTGTTGCAAAACTCTGAAACGACAGCAGTATTCCAGCTTGAATCTCGAGGCATGAAAGAGCTGATTAAACGACTTCAGCCAGACTGTTTCGAAGACATCATCGCATTGGTAGCACTCTTCCGTCCGGGTCCTTTGCAATCGGGCATGGTAGATAACTTTATCGACCGTAAACATGGTCGAGAAGCGATCTCTTATCCAGATGAAAAGTGGCAACACGAGTCGCTAAAAGAGACGCTTGATCCAACCTACGGCATCATCCTGTATCAAGAGCAGGTAATGCAGATTGCGCAGATCTTAGCAGGTTACACGCTAGGTGGTGCGGACATGCTTCGTCGTGCAATGGGTAAGAAAAAGCCAGAAGAGATGGCAAAACAACGTGCTATCTTTGAAGAAGGTGCGATAAAGAACGGTATCGATGGCGAGTTGGCGATGAAAATCTTCGACTTGGTAGAGAAGTTCGCCGGTTATGGTTTTAACAAATCGCACTCTGCTGCTTATGCATTGGTTTCTTATCAAACTCTTTGGCTGAAAACACATTATCCTGCCGAATTTATGGCTGCGGTAATGACAGCCGATATGGATAACACGGAAAAAGTCGTTGGCTTGGTCGATGAGTGTTTCCGTATGAAGCTTACCGTGCTGCCACCAGACATCAACTCTGGCCTATATCGCTTTAATGTTGATGAAAATGGCGCAATTGTTTACGGTATTGGTGCGATAAAAGGGGTTGGTGAGGGCCCTATCGATGCGATTCTTGAGGCGAGAAATAAAGGTGGTCACTTTAAAGACCTATTTGATTTCTGTGCTCGAGTTGATCTAAAACGCGTCAATAAACGAGTGATAGAGAAGCTGATTTACGCGGGCGCGTTGGATCGACTAGGCCCACACCGTGCGGCGATGATGGCGTCACTCAATGATGCGGTAAAAGCAGCAAGTCAACATCACCAAGCTGAGGCGTTTGGTCAAACGGATATGTTTGGTGTGCTAACGGATGCACCTGAAGAAGTAGAGCATAAGTATACGCAGGTTCCGCCTTGGCCAGAAAAAGTGTGGTTAGAGGGCGAGCGTGATACCCTAGGTCTATATTTGACAGGGCACCCAATTAACGCCTACGTAAAGGAACTAAACAAATACACCAGTTGTCGACTAAAAGACGCAACGCCCACTCGCCGCGACCAATCTGTCACGGTGGCAGGTCTGGTTATTGCAGCTCGTGTAATGACGACTAAGCGTGGTACACGAATTGGCATTATGACACTGGATGACCGAAGTGGTCGCATGGAAGTGATGTTGTTCTCAGATGCACTGGATCGATACGCTGAACTTCTCGAAAAAGACAGAATTTTGGTCGTTTCTGGACAGGTCAGCTTTGATGACTTCAACGGTGGCCTTAAAATGTCGGCGCGTGAAGTTATGGATCTCGGCAGTGCGCGCGAGAAATACGCTCGTGGTTTGTCGGTATCGATAGATGCAACTCAGATCAACGATCAGTTTTTTGAGCAGTTCAGCCGTATTTTAGAACCGCACAAAGCCGGAACCGTACCCGTCAATGTATACTACCAGCGTGCCGACGCCAGAGCGCGGTTAACATTGGGCACCGAGTGGCGAGTAACGCCAAGTGATACATTACTCGACGATTTAAAACAGTTACTTGGCAAAAGCCAGGTAGAACTCGAATTTAACTAAAAATTCAGCGCAATATGTTAGACGCTGAGTAAACAAGGATTCATAGATGAGCCTAAACTTTCTTGAATTTGAAAAGCCAATTGCAGAACTAGAAGCGAAAATTGAAGCACTACGTGATGTCTCTCGTCACGGTGGTGATTCTGCGATTGACCTGGATAAAGAAATCGAACAGCTTGAGAAGAAAAGCTTAGAGCTGAAGAAAAAAACCTTCAGTGACCTAGGTGCATGGGAAACAGCTCAACTGGCTCGTCACCCACTACGTCCTTACACGCTGGATTACATCCAACACGCTTTTGAGGAGTTTGATGAATTAGCGGGTGACCGCGCGTTTGCAGACGACAAAGCGATTGTGGGTGGCATGGCTCGCCTTGAAGGCCGCCCTGTGATGATCATTGGTCACCAAAAAGGTCGTGAGACCAAAGAAAAGGTGAAACGTAACTTTGGTATGCCGAAACCAGAAGGCTACCGTAAGGCTCTACGCTTGATGGAAATGGCAGAGCGTTTCAACATGCCGATCATCACATTTATTGACACGGCTGGCGCGTATCCAGGTGTGGGCGCAGAAGAGCGTGGTCAATCTGAAGCTATCGCGAAAAACCTAAAAGTGATGTCTGGTCTTAAAGTGCCAGTAATCTGTAACGTTGTTGGTGAAGGCGGTTCTGGTGGTGCACTAGCAATCGGTGTAGGCGACTACGTGAACATGCTTCAGTACTCTACGTACTCAGTAATTTCTCCTGAGGGTTGTGCTTCAATCTTATGGCGTGATTCAGACAAAGCGCCACAAGCGGCAGAGGCAATGGGTCTAACTGCTCCGCGTCTTAAAGAGCTTGAACTGATCGACGAAATCATTGAAGAGCCACTAGGCGGCGCTCATCGCGATCATGTTCAAATGGCAGCGAATATGAAAGCGACACTACTTCGTCAGCTAGAAGATCTAGAACAATTGGATGAAGAGACGCTACGTGAGCGTCGTTACCAGCGTCTAATGAGCTACGGTTACTGTTAATTTCGGTGATTGCTATTAAGCGTTAGCTGATATCTCAAGTGATAACAGTTAAAATAGAAAGGGTTGGATGAGAGTCCAGCCCTTTTTTTGTACCTATCGGATCGCTTATGGAATCGCTTTACCCGCATTTTGCTCAAGTTCTCGGCCGCTACTATCAATTAGGCACTAAGGTTGTCTTGGCGTTTAGCGGAGGAGTGGATTCACGTCTTTTACTCGAATTACTCAGTCGCTACCAACAAGCGCATTCGATAGAGTGTCACGCTGTGTATGTGCACCATGGTTTAAGCTCGAATGCCGATAATTGGGCCGATAAATGCTTACTTTGGGCACAACAAGTGGGGATATCGTGCTCGATCGAGCGAGTGAGCTTAGACATCAGCAATGGTGAAAGTATTGAACTTCTTGCTCGTAAAGCTCGCTACCAAGCCTTAACTAAGTACATTCAAGAAGGTGATATACTGTTGACTGGTCAACATGCCGACGATCAAATAGAGACTTTTCTCCTTGCGCTTAAGCGCGGCAGCGGGCCTAAAGGGTTATCTTCGATGGCGGAGAGTATGCCGTTTTCTAGTGGGTCCCTAGTTCGACCATTGCTTACTATCAAGCGGAAGACCATCGAAGAAGCCGCTACTAAATTAGGTTTGGAGTGGGTGGAAGACGAAAGCAATCAAGATACCCGTTATGATCGTAACTTTCTTCGTCATTGTGTTATTCCTGAATTGTCTGGTCGTTGGCCGAGTATCCATCAAGCGGTTCAGCGCAGTGCAAGTTTATGTGCTCAACAAGAAGCGCTATTGGATGAACTATTGAGCGCGGTGTTTGAACGCGCTTTACAAACGGATCTAAGTTTGAGTATTGAAGAGCTGGCTAAGCACAGTGAGTTAGCTCGTGCGCGCTTGATTCGTATGTGGCTAGCTAATCTTAATACTAGTATGCCGACTCAGGTACAACTCAATCTCATCTGGAATGAAGTGGCATTAGCTCAGCAAGATGCCAACCCCAAACTACAACTTAAACAAGGTGAAGTGCGCCGTTTTCGAAATCGTCTCTATTGGGTAACGGAAATCGCTGACGTCACTGAGTGGCAAAGTACGATTCAAGTCGATACCGTTTTATCGCTTCCAGAGCGGCTAGGGGAGCTGACCTTAACGACGAGTTCTAGCAACGCAACGATTGCGCTTCCGAGTCAGCCAGAATTGCTTCGCGTGACCTTTAATCCGGAAGGCTTATCAGCGCATCCAACCACGCGTAATCACAGTCGAAAACTGAAGAAGTTGTTCCAAGAATACAATGTGCCAAGCTGGCTGCGTCGTCAAATTCCGATTTTGATGTATCAAGATCGAGTCGTTGCTGTGGCAGATCTGTTCGTTGATCAGGCGTTTAATGGTCAAGATTGTGAACTTATTTGGCGCAGGTAATGAAAATTCATGCCACAATGTCGATTATAAAATATAAAAATCCTTAAATAATAATTGATTAGGTGAAGCAATGAAGAAAACAATCATGGGTGCAATGGTGGCGTTAACCATGTTTAGTGGGCAAGCTCTAGCTGCGGGAGATGCTACAGCAGGTCAAGCAAAGTCGGGAGTATGCGCGGCGTGTCATGGCGCTGATGGTATTGCTGTCATTCCGGGTTACCCAAATCTGAAAGGGCAAAATGAGCAATATATTATCAGTTCAATTAAAGCTTATAAAAATAAAGAGCGAACAGGTGGGCTTGCTGCTGTGATGCAAGCTCAAGCTTCATTGTTGTCTGATGAAGATATCGCTAACCTAGCGGCTTACTACGCAAGTTTGAAGTAAACGTGAGCCTGAAGTAAAGCTTGGACGATTGGGCATTGAGCAGTCCTCATTGGGTTATATCAACTCACGATATTCGCTATGTTAATTTGCTCAGCCTGGATTTTCGCTGGTGGAGCAGAGACAAACATTGAATGTTGCGAAACGCTAAACGATAATAAGCGCAATCGATTGAAGCTTAAGGGATGAACATGAAAAAAATTGAAGCGATTATCAAGCCATTTAAACTGGATGATGTTCGAGAAGCGCTAGCTGAAGTTGGCATTACAGGGATGACCGTCTCTGAAGTGAAAGGTTTTGGTCGCCAAAAAGGTCACACAGAGCTTTACCGTGGTGCAGAGTATATGGTGGACTTTCTACCTAAAGTGAAGCTCGAAATCGTTGTAACGGAAGATGTGGCTGATAAATGCGTAGAGACAATCATTGAAACCGCGCAAACTGGTAAGATTGGTGATGGTAAAATATTCGTCACTGATATTGAGCGTGTGGTTCGTATTCGTACTGGTGAAGAAGACGAAGACGCGATCTAAGGTTTCTTGTCACCTGTTTCGTATTTATTATGCTAAAAGGGAGCCAAGTGGCTCCTTTTTTGTTGTTTGCTTATTAGTGAAATCATTTAACCCGAGATTGGTTGTTCTAGATTTCGGGTGCCTACATTCAGGTTTGTCGTATGTTTAAGCGTTTTTTTCTGGCGTTAGCTTTTCTTATTATGGCGGTATTGGTCGGCTTCCAGGTTATTTTCACCGTACCAGATCAGCCGCAAATCATTACTCAAACAGGCTCAGAGTTGACGCAGGATATTAGGTGTATCGAATTTAGCGGCTCAAAAGCTTTGGATCAGGGCGGTGAAATCAATGTACTTGTCTGGAATATCTACAAACAGAACCGAACGAATTGGCAAAGTGCACTCAATGAATTCTCTGCTGATAAGCAGCTGCTGTTATTGCAAGAAGCCAGCATGACACCATCATTTAAACAGTGGTTGGTGGATGGTCGCTGGGTTAGTAATCAAGTGAGTGCTTTTAAGGCGCTGGGTAGCGGTGCCGGTGTAATTAGTATTGCTCAAGGGCAACCAGAAAAAGCCTGCGCTTACACCTCTAAAGAGCCGTGGCTTCGCTTACCTAAGTCTGCATTATATAGCCAGTATCACTTGAGTAATGGCGAGAAACTCGCAGTGGTGAATGTACATGCGATTAACTTCACCGTAGGTACAAAAGAGTATGTATCGCAGTTAACGGCGCTTGAAATGCTTTTAAAGCACCATGTGGGGCCAATTCTATTTGCTGGAGACTTCAATAGCTGGAGTGAATCTCGCGTTAATGCGATGAGGCAGGCCTTAAAGGCTGCGGACTTACAAGAGGTGACGTTCTTGCCGGATCATCGAGTCCAATTTATAACAGGGTTACCACTGGACCATGTGTTTTACCGAGGTCTGACGCTTAAGTACGCAAAAGCGCCGCAGAGCGACGCTTCCGATCATAACCCATTGTTATTGTCATTTACGTTAAATAACTAGCTTAGGTTACCACAATATAAAGTGCCCAAATAACGTAGAATAATACCCATGGCAGGCTTGCTATCACCAAAGCTTGGCCACGTTCAAACTCCGTCCACGTCAGTACAACGCCGTAGCCGAGCACAATGTACCAAGGCAGAAGCAAAGGTAACGAGCTAGCGAAATGAGACCATTCGTTAGTAAGAGGCAGCTTTAATAGACCATTGAGGCTATTTAAATCGGCAGCGTAAGTCATTACCTGACCATGCTTGAGTAGCAAGCTCGCGTAGCTTGCTACATCGCCCAATACTGCTGGGAATAAGATAGCACACGATGCGGCAAACCATTTCCAGTAACCGTATTGTTGTTTGCTTGCCTTTGTTGCAAGAAAGAACCAAAGCGCGAGCAATAGTAAGGTGGCAAAGCGGTTGAATACATCATTGATGATCGCGCTTGCCATTAGCGTGTTTGGTTCTAATAGCTCAATCTGCTTCGGGTCGATTTGCTGAAATTGCGCAGCAAGTTGGTCACTGAGCCACGTGAAATCGACATTCGAAAAGTAAGCACCCCAGAATAAAAACGGACTAAGCATCAGGAAGATGAACGGTTGCCATCCCCATCCACCGCGTTGATAAAGCGCAAGAAAACAAGATGTTGGAGAACGAAAAATGTCCAACAGCATCACAAGTGGATTGCTTGATGGGTTCATACACTTACCTTCGTTACGTCAACGTACAACTTAAGCTTTTGACCCGGTTGTAAGTATTTTTTCTTGTGTAGCGAGTTCCATTTCACGATGTCGTTCGTTTTTACTTTGAACTTGCTTGCAATGCCGCTAATGGTGTCGCCAGAGCGAACGTTGTAGAAAACGGTACGGATCACAGAACCTTTGTCTGAGTCTTTCCAAATCACTAGCTTTTGACCCACACGCAATGGATCTTTAGGGCCCATACCATTCCATTTAGCTAACGATTTATACGACACTTTATTGTTACGTGCGATTGACCACAAACTTTCTCCAGACTGAACGACATGGGTGAGCTTGAGTTGACCACGAGCACGAGATTGAGTCTTGTTTAATCGGTTTTGTGCCGTTAATGCATATTTTGCATCGTCTTTTGTTGATGTCGGAATCAATAGGTATTGACCAATACGAATGTTGTTATTCGATAGGCCGTTGGCACGTCGAATGACTTTCGTGGTTGTGCCGTATTTATTAGCTAGCACGCTTAAAGAGTCACCAGATTTCACCTTGTAGCGAGCGACCTTCATCCCTTTACCGCGATTTTTCTCCACCTTGGTGAGAAAAGTCTCTTTTTTCTCTACGGGAATCAAAAGTTGGTGCGGCCCCTCAGGCGCTGTCGACCACTGGTTGTATGCTGGGTTGTAACTCTGCAACTCTTTTACGCTAATGCCGGCATAATCTGCGGCAATAGCCAGATCTAACTGCTCTTCTGGATCAACAAGCGTTAGAACAGGCTTGTTTGGAATTGCAGGAATATTAAGTCCGTACTTGTCTTGGTTTGCGATAACGTCAGCCAAGGCCAATAGCTTAGGAACGTAACTGCTGGTCTCTTTTGGTAAGTCTAATGAGAAGAAATCGATAGGTTTACCGAGCTTTTTATTCTTACGAATTGCGCTAGAAACTCGGCCTCCACCGCTGTTATAAGCGGCGATTGCATGTTCCCAGTTACCATCAAAACGCTCGTTTAGTTGTACTAGGTAGTCCAGCGCTGCATCCGTTGCTGCTGCCACATCTCTGCGACCGTCATACCAGTAGTTTTGCTCTAATCCCATCATTTTTCCGGTGCCTGGGACAAATTGCCACAACCCAGCCGCGCTACCATGTGAGTAGGCAAAGGCATCGAATGAACTTTCCACTACAGGAAGTAATGCAAGCTCCATTGGGAGTCCGCGCTCTTCGATACGTTTTGTGATCATGTATAGAAAAGGAGTCGCACGCTTAGATACCGTGTAAAGGTGATTTGGGTGCTTTAAATACCACGTACGGTAGTAGTCCACTTTCTTGTGGTTTGGGATATCCATGTCCAGCTGCATGGCGATACGTTGCCACACATCTTCTTGTTCTTGGGGGGAGAGAACTTTAGGCGCGTCGTTAGCGGATTTTTTTGCTAGTGACGATTTATTGCCCGGTTGAGCTTTTACTGCATTTTGCTTTGCAGTCTGCTCAGATTTATTGGTTTCTGGTGTAGAAGACGTTGAATCTGACTGAGTCAATTGACAGCCAGATAATAACAACGCCAACGCCCAAGTATACTTCAAACGCATGGATTCAGCCTATTTAGGGCCTGTTTATCTTCACCTGCCTGTCGCGCAACGTAATGTGCGTGGCAGTCGCAAGATAATAGACATCTTTTAAACACTAACTAATTTATAGAGGCAAAGAGCTTCTAATTATGCAATGGGGAGAAATTCAAATAGATTTATATCAACCCCAAACGTAAGAGAAGCGCCAGTGGCGCTTCTCGAAAAATCAGTCCCTGATAATACTGGGGTCTTGCAAACTTACAAGCAGAAAATGGTTAAAATTCGTTCTTCCACTCGCGTAAAGCAGTAAAAACCGAGCATGGATCGCTATTTTTAATGCGACTAGCAACAGATTGAACCACGTCAGGGTTAGAGGTTCGCAAGAACGGATTAATCCACTTTTCTTTGCGTATTGTTGTTGGAAGTGTCGGAATGTTGAGTGCTCGCAGTCGGTTTACATCGTCGCGATATTGGCGAAGTTGCTCATTGTCAGGTTCAACCGCTAGAGCAAACGCCACGTTACTCGCGGTGTATTCATGCGCGCAGAAGACTTGAGTTTCTTCTGGTAGAGACGTTAGTTTGCTCAGTGATTCAAACATTTGCTCAGGCGTACCTTCAAAAATACGACCGCAGCCAGCAGAAAAGAGCACATCACCGCAAAACAGTTTTCCGTCCCCAACGTAACCGATATGGCCCAAAGTATGGCCGGGTAACCCAAGTACTAAGAAAATCTCACCAAACAACTCCAGCTTGTCGCCTTCTTCCATTGGTGTCGTTAGGGTTGGAATTGGCTCTGATTTTGGGCCCACAACGGCGACGTCAGGAAATGCACGCACTAAGTCTGGAACGCCACCAATGTGATCGTTGTGGTGGTGCGTAATTAAAATCGCTTCTAAAGTTAATTCGTTAGCCTGCAGAAATTCTAATACTGGCTTCGCATCGCCCGGATCAACGACTGCGCAGCGCTTATCGCTATTTTGTATCAGCCAGATGTAATTATCATTAAATGCGGGTATGCTTTTGATCTCTAACACGATTCGTTCTCCGTCACCCATTTTAGTCAGGTGGTTAATGAAACCAGCACTCAGCAACAAAACTATACCACACCCGTCGACTTGGTCAGCAATGAACAACGGTCCGTGGGTGCTTGAGTCAATCCAGACCCGACTTGATGAATGGTGCCCGAAACTCTTCGGCTACCATATGCTCAAACTGGGCGGGTTGAGCTGTGAGCTAACCAGCTGTAATTGTAACATTCAACACCAAGTCAACGTAGATATCCAGAACCCGTTGCATAATGTGATTGCAGATGGTTACGAATTACCCTTTTTGGAAAAAAGCTTTGATGTTGTGATACTCGCTCATCAGCTCGACTATGCAAGCGATCCACACCGTTTGTTGCGTGAAGTCGATAGAGTGATGATGGATGATGGCTATGTAATTATTACTGGATTCAACCCATTAAGCTTGACTGGATTAGCGAGTTTGCTTCCATGGCGTAAACATAATTTGCCTTGGAGTGGACGAATGTTTACGTCGAACCGCATCAAAGATTGGTTAGGGTTACTTAATTATCAAGTGATTCATTGTGATCGTTATGCGCTGTTTCCGATGAAACGTTACCGTACGATGTGGACATGGTTGGAAAATAGTCTTGGTGATTGGGCATCACCCGCTGGGAGTTTGTATTACATAGTCGCGCGGAAACGGACATACCCTCTCAAGCCTATCAAACCGCATTGGCGCTTGAAGAAAAAGCTCACACCACTTGGGGTGATGAATCGAGAGGGTAACACTATGAGGAAAGAATCTCGCTAAGAGGGTTGGTAACCTGTATCTTCCTCAGTTGGGTTTTCTGCAGCAGTCCGGGCTAGCTCATCACACATTTCGTTCTCACGATGGCCCGCGTGGCCTTTTACCCAATGCCATTCAACTTGATGGCGTGCGGTTTCTTTGTCTAGAGCTTGCCATAAATCGGCATTTTTCACGGGTTTTTTATCCGCTGTTTTCCAACCACGCTTCTTCCAGTTATGGATCCACTGAGTAATACCTTGGCGCACATATTGGCTGTCAGTCGTTAAAGTGACTTTACAAGGTTGTTTTAACGTCTGTAGCGCGACGACAGCCGCCAACATTTCCATGCGGTTGTTGGTAGTTAACGTATAGCCTTTGGAAAGTGTCTTTTCTACGTCTTTGTAACGCAATACTATGCCGTAACCACCTGGTCCTGGGTTACCTAAACAAGAACCGTCAGTGAAAATCTCAACGTGTTTGGTCATATTTTTTGGTACTATTAGCCGAAACATTTAATAAAGCATAGTCTGACATACATAACCTTATGAATACCAGCAGCAATTCTGAATATAACCGCATTGTCGTTCTCGATACCGAAACCACAGGTATGAACCGCGAGGGTGGTCCTCACTACATGGGACACCGCATTATTGAAATCGGTGCCGTGGAGATCATCAACCGTAAGCTGACTGGTCGTCACTTCCACGTTTATTTAAAACCCGATCGTGAAATCCAACCAGAAGCGGTTGAAGTTCACGGTATTACGGATGAATTCTTGGTTGATAAACCGGAATACGCGAGCGTGCACCAAGAGTTTCTTGAGTTTATTAAAGGCGCAGAACTTGTTGCCCACAACGCGCCCTTCGATACCGGCTTTATGGATTACGAGTTTGGCATGCTCGATCCTAACATCGGCAAAACGGACGACTACTGCAAGGTGACCGATACCCTTGCTATGGCGAAGAAAATCTTCCCTGGTAAGCGAAACAACCTTGATATCTTATGTGAACGTTACGGTATTGATAACTCGCACCGTACACTCCACGGAGCTTTGCTCGATGCGGAGATTCTAGCCGACGTTTACCTCTTTATGACGGGTGGTCAAACGAGTCTAGAATTTAACGCGAATAAACAAGAGGGTGGGGTAGAAACCATTCGTCGTATTGAAGGAAGAAAAGCGCTAAAGGTTTTGCGCGCAAGTGCCGATGAACTAGAAGCTCACCAAAAAAGATTAGAGTTGGTGAACAACTGTATTTGGCATCAATAGGAGAAGCTATGTTGAGGGCTTTGTTGGTCGCGTTTTTAGCGATATGGAGTAGTCTCTCGAGTGCTGCGAGTGAATCTACAATGTCTTTGTTAGACAATCGCTTTCGAGTTGATCCAACCATCGAGCAGATCACGTTTTTGGTTTATCGTGAGCAAAGTTCTCAGCCAGTTGTTTTAGTCCGTCCTGACGGTAAAAAATACTATGCTTGGGGCTCTTACGACAATGTACGTTGGTATCAAGAAGCCTCACTCGATATTATTTCCGTTGATAACCCTATGCCAGGTCCATGGCAGGCTGTGGGGAAAGTTACGCCTAAAAATAACATCCGCTTAATTTCTCACCTAAAGCTCAGTACGGATCTGTTCCCAAACCGATTATATAATGGGGAAGCGCTTAAGTTTACAGCTCGCCTGACCTCCGACGGCAAACCTCTTGTACTGCGCGACTTCCTTGATCGCGTGAATCTGCGCGTGACATTTACCAAGTTTGTCGAAAATGAAGATGAGCTGATCAAAGAAGCACGTCCAGTGCCGATGGTTGTGGGTGAGTTTTCTGATGACGGCCGAGGCTTGGATGAAAAAGCAGGGGATGGAGTGTTCACGGTTCAGCTCCCAATAGACGTTGAGCCTGGTAAGTACCGTGCGCGCATCACGTCTGGCAATGGCGTATTCTTACGAGCGCAAGAGCAAGTCATCTTGGTTTATCCGAACCCAATCTCTCGTACTTTTATTCAGGCTCGTAATCCCGATAAGCCACACCAATTAGTGGTGAGTGGCGAGCAAGGTATGATTGCACCAGGCTCTATTGCAGTCACAGTGAAAAAGGACGCTCCCGATGGTTTCATTAGTTACAGCCAAGGACAGGTCTCTAAAGATGGAATGAGAGTTACGTTGAACCTCAATAACGATGCTGAGCTTGGTAAGTACGCATGGCGCGGCGAGATCTTTGCCACTGATTTTGCAACTCAGCGCTCGTTGGTGTTTCCTATCCCAGAGCAAACCTTCAGTGTTGTTGATGAAGTTGATCTAGAAGCTGCTCGAATTGCAAAAGAAGCTGAATTAGCCGAACAGCGCCGTATTGAAATGGAAAAGCAAATTATCGCTGAGCGAGAGGCTGAGCGTAAGCGCAGCATGATTATTATCGCGGTGGGTAATTTGATAATGCTGCTGATTGTGATCATTGCATGGATAGTCTGGCGCAAAATTAAAGCGAAGCGCGATGCCATGCCAGAGATGCAATTAGAAGTACCAAAGAAATAGTAGTAACACATAAAGCGAGAAACGGAGCCAATCGGCTCCGTTTTTTTATCAAGTTACCAAGTTGGAAGAAGAAAAATGGATAAAATATGAATATTTAAGTTTAATGTATTCAAATATATGTTTGGGATTTTATATAAATAATATATCATTTTTACTTTCTAAATTGGTTGCATTTTTAATGTGACTAACTTTCAAAACAATCAATTAAAGATAAAGAAATAATGAATAAAATTTTAGCTTTTTTTTGTGCAGTGATAATTGTAGGTTGTTCTTCTATTGATAATGGTGTTAATAATCCAGATTCGGGAAGTAATAATTTAAAATCACTTGATACCTTCACTTTCGATCCCTTAAGTAAAATCCAAAAAGTAGAAATACCAACTTATTATGATGGCTTGTTTGATACAGCAAGACCCTATTTAGATGAAAAGTACCCTTACACCTATGTCAGTAAACCTCAAGCATACATAATTGATGACGAGATTATTTCTTTTGCTCCTTGGTTTCCTGTCGAAGGAAGGTTTACGGTTTTTCCAACCGCTCACTATATAGTTATAACTCAAGAAACCGAGAGTGGCTTAGTCTCCGCACGATTTAATCATGAACAAGTAATTAAGCTGTTAAGTGAAGAGTATAAAATTACTGAGCATACAAGTCCGTTTTTTCATTATGTTCTAGAGGTTTCTCCAAGTGAACAAGCCAATTTTGTAGAAGATATCCATAAAAAATTGAGTAGACTTCCTTCAGAATAAGGATTGTTGGTTGAATTTTGGTCAATAAAGTCAGGGGTTCTGGCTTTATTGATTGCATGGAGTTCTATTTATATTGATTTGGGCTTTGTAATAGGTAGTACGCCATAATAACAAGAGCCGATCTTTTAGGGTTTCTGGATAAATATTCAGCTGTGCGTGATAAATAAGAATAAGTAAACGCGAGGTCTCTGATGAAATACAAAAAGCGTCAGAAGTATAAATACACTCTCCATTCTGAAGAAAAGATTGAGACTCACATTTCAGTGAGTAACGCGTATGACAGCCCTTTTCTTAGTTTGTCCAAACAAGGCGTGTTAACGATTAAAAAGGGCTATGCATGGGATGGAGCGAGTGGGCCAGCGTTAGACACAAAAAACATTATGAAAGCTTCTTTAGTGCATGATGCTCTTTACCAACTCATGAGGGAAGAGGTGTTGCCTCAAAGTGCTCGAAAGCATGCGGATACGTTGTTGAGAGAAACATGTTTAGAAAAAGGAATGTCTAGCTTCAGAGCAACTTATATCTATTATGGCGTCAGAGTTGTCGGCGGGTTCTTTTCTAGACCCGATACTTTGTGTGCTTAATGGGAACATCTTTCCAGCGTATAACTGTTTATTTATACAGTTTAGTTATGTAAGCTCCAAGGTGATACAAAGGAGTAGTACATAATGACAATAAGATATGAAGAGCATGTGCCAAGCCCGAAAGAATACTGTGATATGCGTATAAAAGCCGGGCTATCACCTAAATCGTTGAAAGCTGCTGAAATTGGCCTACCCAATTCGTTATATGGCGTATCTGTTCGGGATGAAGGAAAGCTCATTGCAATGGGTCGGGTTGTTGGTGACGGGGCGTGTAACTTCGAAATTGTCGACGTTGCCGTTGATTCTGATTATCAAGGTAACGGTTTAGGTAGAAAAGTCATGGAATACATCGACGGTTATCTTTCTTCTGTTGCACTTGAAGGCTCTTACGTTTCTATGATTGCTGATGAACCGGTCTTTTACGAAAAGCTTGGTTATAGGCTGGTGGCTCCTAAAAGCCAAGGGATGACAAAAAAGTTTAAGCCAAAGGCATAACACGTATTCAGCTGTGAAGATAAGCACTAGAAAACAGGAGTTTAATTTCCTGTTTTCTATATTAAATTTCTATTTAAGCCACTTCTGGAATTGGTTTGGGTGGCTGCTCTAAATCAGGCTCTTTTTGAACAGTAGGAATTTGTCCCTCACCCACAGCACTGATGTAACAGCCACTAAGTTTAATGGCAAGGTACATATCAGCTCGCAGTAAGATGCCTCCTTCACTGGTGCTGATACCAGTAAGCTCACACCATTGACGAAGACGTCGTTTCCTTCCTGCGAGGATTAAGCGTACACCTCTCTTTTTCAAAGTATTGTGAATATCTGCCAGTGTTGCCATCACACTGAGATCCAAGTGAGTAAAGCTCGATACGGCGTCGATGACAACGCAACTTGCGTCTTTGTGATGCTCTGCCTGCTCTAACACTCTACGTTTAAAGTAAGGAGCATTGAAGTAAGTTAGCGGTGAGTTAAAGCGGTAAATCACCATTCCAGGAATAGGCGAAGCTTTTCCTGAGTCGTCGATGGTCCGAATGGTACCTTTTTCATCCAAGCCAAGTAGCTGATCACTCGGTCGCATGACAATCCGTAAAAATTGAAACAGCCCTAGCAATACCGCCAAAGTGATCCCCGGTATTACACCCACGATCAACACAGAAATAAAAGTAATGATGGCCAGATAAAATGCATCTTTGTCACGAGATTTTAATTTCCAAATTGCTTTAAGATCGAGCAGCGATAGGGACGCAATGATCAATACAACACCAAGTGAAGCGATAGGGATGAACTGCAAAGGCTCGTAAATAAATACCGCAATAATGGCAATGGTGATTGCGGCGACAATCGAAACTAATTGAGATTTACCGCCATTTGCATCATTGACGGCTGTGCGTGAGTCAGCGCCGCTTATTGCGAAACCTTGTGAAAACGCTGAGGCAATGTTGGCAAAACCCAACGCCTGAAACTCTTTATTTGCATCAATATCATAACCGTTTTTAGCCGC
The DNA here is from genome assembly GCF_033338715.1 of Vibrio sp. Vb1337. Classification (NCBI taxonomy): domain Bacteria; kingdom Pseudomonadati; phylum Pseudomonadota; class Gammaproteobacteria; order Vibrionales; family Vibrionaceae; genus Vibrio; species Vibrio sp. Vb1337. The sequence continues at coordinate 179,870 of NZ_JAWOTD010000010.1, forward strand.
GAAACTGCGGGCGGTGAGCATCATGCTAACAAAACTGACAATCGCAAGGTTGAGCGCCGGGACTACTAGTTCACGAACTTCACCTAGCTCAAATTCCGGTGTTTGAAACTGAGGGAAGCCACCTTGAGTGAGTCCGACAACCGATACGCCCATCTCTTGTAAATGGAAAAACCAAACTGACGCAGTAGTTACGAGGATCGCCAGCATGGCAGCAGGCCAAGTTGGTCGGTAGCGTTTGGTGAGCAAATAAACGACAACTGTGACGATACTCAGAGTTACAGTAGGCCAATGAAGATCGGTTAATCGTTGTGGAGCTTCCCATAAACGTTCCAGTAAATAACGTTGCTCGTATTTCAAACCGACTACTTTCGCAAACTGACCAACGATAATTGTGAGAGCAACACCGTTGAGTAGACCCAAAAGAATCGGACGAGAAAGGAAATCTGCAAACACTCCTAGCTTGAAACGACTTGCCAGTACACACCAAATCCCCGTCATCGCTGTCATGGTCATAACCAACTGCCAATGTTTTGTGGGGTCACCTGCGGCAAGTGGTGTCACAACAGCAGCAATCACTGCACAGGTTGCTGCATCGGGTCCGACAATGAGTTGTCGAGATGTGCCCATCATGGCGTAAACCAACATTGGCAGTACACACGAATACAGACCGACAATTGCGGATACACCAGTTAACTGTGCATAAGCTATGGCAACTGGCAGTGCAACCGCGACAACAGACAAGGCGGCTCTGAAGTCGTTAACAAACCATTCTTTTTGATAATGCTTAAGCTGAACAAGCCCTGGGAACCACTGTGCGAGTAATATTTTAGCCAACGGATTTACCATATATGTGAGTGAGTTACTTAAAGTATACACCGCTTAGTTGGAACGTCTGTGAGTTAGTTATCACTGGAAATCGGGGGAAAGATTGGAGTGCGTGGCTTTTATTGCGATTGCGCAGGGGCTTCGTGGTGTGAGGTGTTATGAATGCGATTCTGGAAGCAATAAAAAACGGGAGCTGATACTCCCGTTTGTGGTCTCAGATTCTAGAGTTACGCGACACTATCCATCTGAGGGTATAGCGGCTTTGCGGCAAGCAGTTCCGGCTCAAAATCGTCAACGTTGATTGTATCTAGACGATGCTGTTCCGCTTCTCTGAGTAGATCGGCTTCTTCTTGCGTGATAAAGCCTTGCTCTAGCCCTTCCTGAGCTATCATATCCAAACGTAAGAATGGGCGACGCTTACCCTGCGCTTTACATACTTTGTCAAACACAGGCTCAGCTTGAAGAATGACTGATAGTGCAAGTTCAATCTTACCTGCTGCGTTGTGCTCGGTTGGTTCAAGGTATTGACCGCGACCAATGCGTGATCGCGTTGCACTTGGCGTTTGTAGAATGCGCGCCACTTTACTGTCTAGTTTATCGCTTGGTGCTTTGCGTACGCGACCAAATGGCATGATTAATACGCGTAGCGCACGGCCAATTACTTTGTTCGGGAAGTTTGCTAAGAATTCATCTACTGCCACTTCCGCTTGTTTCAAACTGTCTTGTAGACCCCAGTGTACTAATGGTAAATCTTCGACTGGACGGCCATCTTGCTCAAAACGTTTCAACGTCGCAGAGCTCAAATATAGCTGGCTTAGAATGTCACCAAGACGTGCTGATAGACGTTCTTTACGCTTCAAAGAGCCACCTAGCACTGCCATTGAGATATCCGATAGCAGAGCAAGGTTTGCACTGTAACGGTTCAATTGTTGGTAGTAACGCTTGGTTGCATCTTTGGTTGGTGATGAAGAGCCCAGACCGTCGCTCAAACCAAACCAGATACTGCGCACTAGGTTACTCATTGTAAAGCTCACGTGACCAGCAAGCGCTTTATCAAATTTCTCGACAGCATTACTTGCTTCAGAATACGCCGCGTTCATTTCTTCAAGAACGTACGGATGGCAACGGATTGCGCCTTGGCCAAAGATGATCATTGAGCGTGTTAGAATGTTAGCACCCTCAACCGTTACCGCGATTGGCGCACCTTGGTAACCACGAGCTAGGAAGTTAGAAGGTCCCATACAGATACCTTTACCGCCTACGATGTCCATTGCATCGATGATGCTTTGCTGGCCGCGGTGCGTACAGTGATACTTCACGATAGCTGAGATTACTGATGGCTTTTCACCTAAGTCGATACCCGCAACGGTTAAGTTGCTTGCTGCATCCATCACGTAAGCATTACCACCCAAGCGTGCTAATGGTTCTTCAACTCCTTCCATATGGCCGATCGGCTGTTTGAATTGACGGCGAATACGTGAGTAAGCACCGGTTGCCATTGCCGCAGTTTTGATGCCACCTGTTGAGTTTGAAGGTAGCGTGATACCACGTCCAACAGACAGACACTCAACCAGCATACGCCAACCTTGGCCCGCCATTTTTTCGCCACCGATAATGAAATCGATAGGAACAAAGATGTCTTTACCGCGCGTTGGACCATTTTGGAATGGCACATTGAGTGGGAAGTGTCGGTTACCAATCTCAACACCTTTGACATCAGTTGGGATAAGCGCACAAGTGATGCCAAGATCTTCTTTGTCGCCTAGCAAACCTTCAGGATCGCGAAGTTTGAATGCTAAGCCTAGTACCGTTGCGACTGGCGCTAGGGTGATGTAGCGCTTGTTCCAAGTCAGGCGCATACCCAGTACTTCTTTTCCTTCCCATTCGCCTTTACAGACCACACCGTAATCTGGAATAGATCCAGCGTCAGAACCCGCTTCTGGACTTGTTAGGGCGAAACAAGGGATTTCCTTACCTTCAGCTAGACGCGGTAAGTAATGATTTTTCTGATCTTCAGTACCGTAGTGTTGCAGTAGCTCACCTGGGCCCAAAGAGTTAGGAACACCAACGGTAGACGATAGAACGCCAGAAACACCCGTTAATTTTTGTAGTACCAAAGATTGCGCGTATGCTGAGAATTCCAGACCACCGTACTTTTTCTTAATGATCATGGCGAAGAACTTATGATCTTTCAGGTATTGCCAAACTTCTGGCGGTAAGTCCGCGAGTTCATGGGTCACTTGGAAATCACTCACCATGGCGCACACTTCATTCACAGGGCCGTCTAAAAAGGCTTGTTCTTCCGCACTTAACTTAGGTGCTTGAATTGCGTGTAGCTTTTGCCACTCTGGTTTGCCTTTAAATAGTTCGGCTTCCCACCAGACGGTACCTGCGTCTAACGCTTCTTTTTCGGTTTGAGACATAGCTGGCAGCACTTTCTTGAAAAGCACTAACGCTTTGCGGCTAATTAAAGACTGACGTACGCCAGGAACCGCGAGCACAGCTGCGGCGAGAACGTAAATAGCCCAACCAATAACGCCGACAGTACCAGCTACTGTAAGAGCCAGCATGGCTGCGGTGAGTAAGCTAATAGATTTCACGAGAGACATGCGGTGGTAGAGCGTAATGCCTAGCACGATCGCCATCGTGATGATTGAGAGCAAGATGTCCATATGTATTTTCCTTTTCAGACTTTATAAGTTTTGTACGTCTGTATGTTAGGTAAGAGGTCTAACCAGTTGGTTTAAGTGTAATCAAAATATTAAGGAAATGTAAAACATAAGATTGGATAAAAAGTGATCTAAGTAGAGTTAAAATTCTAAAGTTGAGATTTGAGTGATGGTTTCATGAGCAAGTTGACAAGTTTATTACCATCACTAATCTAAATCTGTTGGTTCACTATCGACACTAATTCTCGTTTGTGGGTAAACTCAGAGTAATCAAACCCGAGTTCAGGTTTATGAAATGTCCGATACCAAATTGGTATCAGAACAATTTGCTCAGTGAGTCAAGAGCTGACTGAAGCCGAAATAATAAAGAGAACGTCTTATGTACCATGATCTGATTAGAAGTGAATTAAACGAAGCTGCTGAAGTGCTCAACAAATTTTTAAGCGATGACCATAACATTGCGCAAATCGAAGCAGCGGCGAAAATGATTGCTGACTCATTCAAACAAGATGGTAAAGTATTGTCATGTGGTAACGGTGGTTCTCACTGTGATTCAATGCACTTTGCCGAAGAGCTAACAGGCCGTTACCGAGAAAATCGTCCTGGCTATGCTGGTATTGCTATTTCAGATCCAAGCCACCTTTCTTGTGTGAGTAATGACTTTGGTTATGACTTCGTGTTTTCACGTTATGTAGAAGCGGTTGGTCGAAAAGGTGACGTACTGTTTGGTCTGTCGACTTCAGGTAACTCAGGTAACATCCTGAAAGCGATTGAAGCAGCACAAGCGAAAGGCATGAAGACGATTGCGCTAACAGGTAAAGATGGCGGCAAAATGGCAGGCCTTGCAGATATTGAAATCCGCGTGCCACACTTTGGTTATGCAGACCGCATTCAGGAAATTCATATTAAGATTATTCATATCATCATTCAGTTGATCGAAAAAGAGATGGAATAATCGTTTACGGCCACCGTTTCGAGCTGTGTTGTTAGGGAGTTTTTTAAACCATGTGTGAATTGCTCGGTATGAGCGCTAATGTTCCAACAGATATTTGTTTCAGTTTTACTGGGCTCATGCAGCGTGGAGGCCGAACCGGCCCACACCGTGACGGATGGGGGATCACCTTCTACGAAGGGAAGGGCTTTCGAACCTTCAAAGATCCCAAGCCAAGTTGTGAGTCTAAAATAGCAGAGTTGGTACAAAATTATCCCATCAAAAGTCGTGCGGTCGTTAGTCATATCCGACAGGCGAATCGTGGTGGTGTTAATTTAGAAAATACTCATCCCTTTACACGTGAGCTGTGGGGTAGGTATTGGACGTTTGCGCATAACGGTCAGCTCTCTGGCTATCAAGACTTACATACAGGTCGACATCGACCTGTCGGTGAAACAGATAGTGAACTGGCATTTTGCTGGTTGTTGAAGCAAATGGAAGATCGATATCCTGAGCCGCCAAAGGATATGGAGTCGGTATTCTTATATGTTGCTAAATGTTGTGATGAGCTAAGAGAGAAGGGTGTATTTAACATGCTTCTGAGTGATGGTGAGTATGTAATGACGTATTGCACCAATCATTTGTATTGGATCACAAGACGCGCACCGTTTGGAAAAGCTGCTTTGCTTGATGAAGATGTGGAAATTAACTTCCAAGAAGAAACAACGCCACATGACATCGTTTCTGTGATCGCAACTCAACCTTTGACGGGCAACGAAGCTTGGCAGCGTATGAAACCTGGCGAATACGGCTTGTTTCACCTAGGTGAACTAGTCAAAAATAATGCCTCTGAACTGGTAAATGTGCCGTTTGCGGCGGCTAAGCCGGGCAATCAAGCGCCAACCGAACCGTTAGAGTGATGGTCTCTTACTCTGAATGTAAAAATAAAGCTCGCTTAATCGCGAGCTTTATTTTTATGCGTTTTAAACCGAGGGCGGATACGGATGAGCATTCTTACTTTCTAGAGTGCTGGTAGTAGAGTCCTAGTCTCGCTAAGGCTTGCTGTAAAGACGTAACTGATAGAAATTTCTCATAAAACACCTCGTCAGTCTGAACGGTGAAGAACGAACCAGATGCAGAATCTACTTTCCGAGTGTTATGTTACTCAAGTGGTTATGGGATTTTTTAGAATGCTGGGTTTTAGGTTTCTAGTCTCACCATGGTTTTCTTGAATCAAGTTTATAAGTATTAAAACAACCAAGAGCAGCCCTCAGGCTGCTCTTTTGTGCTTGGAGTTTATTATTCAGGGCTACTCATCTGAGGCGTACCCATGTACGCCAAGCTCTGCGCCATCTAAATAGGCTTTACCATCCTTCATGATCAACCGCTCGTCTACCAGCCACTTAGCCACCATAGGGTAGATTCGGTGCTCCTGCGCCTGAACACGTGCCGCAAGTACACTAGCATCATCGTCTTCGAACACAGGAACTTTTGCTTGCAGTATGACAGGGCCACCATCAAGCTCTTCCGTTACAAAGTGCACACTCGTACCATGTTCTTTATCGCCAGCATCAATTGCTCTCTGGTGTGTGTGTAGCCCAGGATATTTTGGTAGAAGAGAAGGGTGGATATTGATCATCTTACCCATGTAATGAGAAACAAATGCGCTGCTCAGAATGCGCATGTAACCAGCAAGAATAATCACGTCTGGTTGGTATTCATCTATTTGACTCATTAGCTCTGCATCAAAGCTTTCACGCGAGCTGAATGCTTTAGGGTCGACAAAGTGACCGTCCACATCAAACTTTTTTGCACGTTCTAAACCAAAAGCATCTGCTTTGTTAGAGAACACGGCTGCCACTCGTGCGTTTGGCATGCTGTCTTCGCAAGCTTCCAAGATAGCTTGCAGGTTACTTCCGTTACCCGAGATGAGGACCACAATGTTTTTTAGGGTATGGTTTTTCATGATGTCGAGAGCGCCTTGGTATTGTAGGTTGGAGTTATGTAGCTTCTAAACTACCTACTAATAGAATGGTTTTTAGTGTTCTAGATAGCAAAATGAGGACCTAGTCATCTAGTGTCCCCATTCTTCTTATCTTTTGAGCTCGATTTGCAAATTATTGGATTTCAACTTGCTCTTCGTTCGCGTCTGCTTGTGCGATTTGACCAATCACCCACGCGTTTTCGCCTTCTTCTTTAAGAAGAGCAACTGCTGCATCTGCCTGGTCTTTCGGTAGTGCGACGATTAGACCTACACCACAGTTGAATGTGCGGTACATTTCGTGTGTGTCGACGTTGCCTTTCTCTTGTAGCCACTTGAAGATAACTGGCCATTCCCAACTGTTACCATCGATAACTGCTTTCGTGCCTTCAGGCAGTACGCGTGGGATGTTTTCCCAGAAACCACCACCAGTGATATGAGAAATCGCATGGATGTCGTGTTTCTCAATCATCTTAAGTGCTGACTTGATGTAAATTTTTGTTGGTTCTAGTAGGTGCTCACCAATAGTGCGGCCTGCTAGCTCTTCGCTCTTATCTGCACCAGATACTTCTAGGATCTTACGGATAAGGGAGTAACCGTTTGAGTGTGGGCCGCTTGAGCCAACAGCGATAAGTGCATCACCAGCAGCGACTTTCGTGCCGTCAATCACGTCTTCTTTTTCTACTACGCCAACACAGAAACCAGCTACGTCGTAGTCTTCGCCTTCATACATGCCCGGCATCTCCGCAGTTTCGCCACCAATTAGGGCACAACCTGCTTGAACACACCCTTCTGCGATACCTGAAACAACATCCGCTGCGGTATCAACGTCTAGTTTGCCTGTTGCATAGTAATCTAGGAAAAACAGTGGCTCTGCGCCTTGCACGATAAGATCATTTACACACATTGCCACTAGGTCGATGCCGATCGTGTCGTGCTTGTTCATATCCAGTGCTAGGCGAAGTTTTGTGCCAACGCCATCAGTACCGGAAACCAGTACAGGTTGTTTGTATTTAGTTGGCAATTCGCATAGCGCGCCAAAACCACCGATACCACCCATAACTTCAGGGCGACGAGTACGTTTTACCGCACCCTTAATACGATCCACAAGCGCGTTGCCTGCATCAATATCTACACCAGCGTCTTTATAGCTAAGAGAAGAGTTGTTACCACTCACAGGGAAGTCCTCGGTATTAAGTTGGATATGAAAACGGCGCTATTCTAACAGTGCTTAAACATAGATGGCAAACGTTTGCGTCTGTTTTTTTCTTTAGTGATTTATCCTGATATCCCTGTGAAAATCATGTATAATCTGAAGGTTTGTTTAAATATTGCCAACTATAGCCGGAGATGGACATGAAAGTTGTTGAAGTAAAGCACCCTCTAGTAAAACATAAAATTGGTCTAATGAGAGAAGGTGACATCAGCACAAAACGTTTTCGTGAGTTAGCGACTGAGGTCGGTAGCCTACTTACTTACGAAGCAACGTCAGACTTTGAAACAGAAAAAGTGACCATTGATGGTTGGAACGGTCCGGTAGAAGTAGACCAGATTAAAGGTAAAAAAGTAACCGTAGTGCCAATCCTACGTGCAGGTCTAGGCATGATGGATGGAGTTCTTGAGCACATGCCAAGCGCACGTATCAGTGTTGTGGGTATTTACCGTGATGAAGAAACGCTTGAGCCAGTTCCTTACTTCAACAAGCTTGCTTCAAACATCGAGGAGCGTATTGCGCTTGTTGTTGACCCAATGCTTGCAACAGGTGGTTCTATGATTGCTACTATCGATCTCCTAAAAGAGAAAGGTTGTAACCAAATCAAAGTGCTGGTACTTGTTGCTGCACCAGAAGGTATTGAAGCGCTAGAAAAAGCACACCCAGATGTTGAGCTATACACTGCGGCAATCGATGAGAAGCTTAATGACAAAGGCTACATCGTTCCGGGTCTAGGCGATGCAGGTGATAAGATCTTCGGTACTAAGTAATTCTTTGATGTATTACTATGACTGAACAGAAAAAGGCTTGGTGAAAACCAAGCCTTTTTTGTATCTACAAGAGGAGAAGAGTAAGACACGCCACCTAATAAAGCGGCGCAAACGAACTATTTCGCGCTTTCTTCTTCCATTTGTGCGTTATCCACAACGTGGTTTTCACCTAAATCGTTTGGTAGCACAAGGTTAAGAATAATTGCCACGATACCGCATAGGCTCACACCTTGTAGACTGAACTCACCAATACCGAAAGCCATACCACCAATGCCAAACACAAGTGTTACGGCAACAATCACTAGGTTACGAGACTTATGTAAATCAACGTTATTCTTGATCAGTGTGTTGAGGCCTACCGTTGCGATGGAGCCGAACAGCAGAATCATGATGCCGCCCATAACAGGAACTGGAATCGTTTGAAGAACCGCACCTAGCTTACCTACCAATGCAAGTACGATTGCGGTGATTGCTGCCCAAGTCATGATCACAGGGTTAAATGCTTTGGTTAGCATTACCGCTCCTGTTACTTCACTGTAAGTGGTGTTTGGTGGAGCACCCACCATCGAAGCTGCGATAGTTGCCACCCCGTCACCTGCGATTGTGCGGTGAAGGCCTGGTTTTTTCAGGTAGTTTTTACCTGTAACGTTTGAGATAGCAAGCATGTCACCTACGTGCTCAACCGCAGGTGCGATAGCGACAGGAATCATGAACAAAATTGCGTTGATATTGAACTCTGGCGCGGTGAAGTTTGGCATGGCTAGCCAAGCCGCTTGTTCTACGGGAGTGAAATCAACCACACCGTAGAATAGAGAAACAGAGTAACCAGCAAGAATACCACCAACAATAGGAACTAGCTTCAAAAAGCCTTTTGCAAAAACGCTGAGTACAATGGTTGTGAGCAGTGAGACCGCCGAGATAATGATCGCAGCATCACCATTAACTAGCTGTGCAGCTCCATCACCAGTTTTACCTACCGCCATGTTCACTGCCGTTGGGGCAAGGCCAAGGCCGATAACCATGATCACAGGGCCAACGACAACGGGCGGGAGAATTTTATGGATAAATCCAACACCACGCACTTTGATCATCGCCCCTAGAGCCATATAAACTAAGCCCGCTGCCATCAAGCCGCCCATCGTTGCACCGATACCCCAAGTTTGGATACCGAACATAATAGGAGCAATAAACGCAAAAGAAGAGGCAAGGAAGATGGGAACAGAACGTTTAGTCATTAATTGGAAGAGGAGAGTACCGACACCGGCACCAAAGAGGGCTACGTTTGGATCAAGGCCAGTTAGGAGCGGCACAAGCACCAAAGCACCAAAAGCGACAAAGAGCATTTGAGCGCCTTGTAACGCGTTTTTCATAATAATTCCCTATTTTCAAGATACGCAGACAAATCCGGCGAATACTATCATCCTGCAATCGTTTGCAATGTTGCATAGATCAAACTTTCGATTGAATTTTTCCCATAAATAGCACTTTTGAGAGTTGCTTGCTTGCAAATTGTCCTCTTTTACGTGTCTTGCGTGAAGATGAAAAATGGACAGCCTAACTTGTTGAGATAGTTTAATAAGCAATGAGTTTATTATAAAAAATAGCACTGAAGTGCTGGTTGAGGCCCGAGTTAACAAAGCTGGTCATAATACAGACAATTTACTCAGTACTTACCTTGCTCAAGATTTGATAGTTGCTTATTATTCGGGTTCTTGTTCAGAGGATTATAAAAACTATGCGCTATTTAGCTCTCTTACTGATAGGTTGGTTGTCCCTACCAGTATATGCATTAACTCAGGTGGATATCTATCGTGCCGAAGTGGTTATCGACAGTGAGCAGAACGACGGTGAGTCTTTGGCTCGTCAACAAGGTATGCAGGATGTGATTGTTCGAGCGACCGGTTCTCAATCCTCTTTAAGCAATCCAGTGATTAAAAAGGCACTCAGCTCAAGTGCGCGTTACATTTCTCAACTGAGCTATGGGCAGGTTGATGGAAAAGCGAGCCTAAAAATGTTGTTTAACAACGACCAAATCAGCTCTCTTTTAACACAAGCACAATTGCCATCTTGGTCGCCAAATCGTGCCAATATTTTAGTTTGGATGGTTGAAGAACGGGGTTACGATCGTAACATTGTGTGGGAACATTCTGAATCTTCAAATGTTGCAGCACTTCGTAGCGCAGCGAAATTAAGAGGCCTACCAATCACTATCCCGGTTGGGGATTTTGATGATGTGACCGGTGTTAATGTCTCTGATCTTTGGGGCGGCTTTATTGAGCCAATTGGTCAAGCCAGCCAGCGCTACCCAGCTGACGCCGTTTTGGTTGTACGAGCTCAAGGTGAACAAATTCGTTGGACACTCTACGACCAGTCGCCAACGAGAATTGTAGAAGCGCAACGTTCTCCGCGTAGCGGGTCTGCATCAGGTGCTAATGCTATTGCAGAAATGGTGGATGGCATCGCAGACTACTATGCAAGTAAGAGTGCAGTTGTGGTTTCAGGAAAGTCTTCAAAAGCGCTAGCAGTGAAAGTCCTTAATGTAACCTCTGCAACGGACTTCTTCCGTTTAGAGAATGCGTTAAAACAACTTAATTCGGTTGCGGGTACAGAGATTAAGCGTGTTCAAGGGGACGAGTTAACGCTCAACATCCACCTTTTGGCATCACAACAAGCTTTTGAGAAAGAAGCTTCTTCTATTTCTCAATTAATGGTTTTTGAAGATCCTTTAGGTGAAGTTGATGCCCCAGCTTCAACTCAAGAAGAAGAGCCATTGGTTCAGAGTAATGAAGCAAAAGACGCCGCGACGCCAAAAGAAGCGCAGCCTGAAGTACCAGTAGATATTGTGGCAGAAGCAAGTGACGAAACACAGCCAACTCAGCCTATGATTGTGGAGCCTGTCCGAGAACAGTATGACTTGATCTACGAGTGGCGCTCGGCATCGTAATCGCCTTGGTAGCGTTCCAGGCGTGAAACGCAAGGATCAAAGACCAATGTGGTAAGCATAAAAAAGAGTCGCAATAGCGACTCTTTTTGTTTTCTAAATTCGTATTCGAACCAATGATCAGTGATTGACTGCAATTGGCGTTATTTATTGAATTTCGCTTTTTCTTCTTTTTCTACTTGAGAGAGGCGTTTCAACTTAAGACCTAGCTCTTTGCCTCTCGCTCTAGCAAACAAAATATTGCCAGCGAAACCGAGTGAAGTCAGTATCAGTTCCACTGCCGCAAGCCAGCGTTCACCCCCATCCACATAAAGGATGGTCAGCGCATGCAAGAAATACAGCATAAGAACAAAGTTAGCCCAAGCATGAGTGTAAGGCTTACCAGCTAAAATACCAGGCAACGGAAGTAGTAGCGGAATACACCAAGCAATAGCAAGTGTTGTGCTGCTGAGGTGAGGGTGAGGGGATAACGCAAGCTGCCAAATAGCGACCCAGGCTAATAAGGCTAAGTTGCCAAATAAAGCCAGGTAACGATAGGTTTTAGCCTGTGTACCGAGTGGTGTTTGGTCTAAAGAGTCAGACATCGATTAACTATCCTTGATTTTACTAACAGACTTTTAGTTTTAACGCTGCAGTTGCCAGCCTTTTGCCTAATTGTTGTGCCAGGCGAATCTCTTCACTGCTTAGGGTTGCCTCATGGCCTACACTGCTGGCGCCATACGGAGTGCCTCCGGACTGCGTAGTGTGTAACTCTGGCTCGGAATAAGGAATGCCCAAAACCATCATCCCGTGATGCAATAAAGGGGTCATCATGCTTTGTAACGTTGTTTCTTGACCACCATGCATCGAGGACGAAGAGGTAAAGACACAAGCAGGCTTATCGATTAAGTCACCACTGACCCATAAAGATGTAGTCTGATCCCAGAAGTGCTTTAAAGGCGCAGCCATGTTGCCAAACCAGACGGGACTGCCAAACGCTAGACCGTCGCACGTTTTCAGTTCCTCTAGAGTAACAATTGGATCAGAAGGGGAGTGTGAGTGAGGTGACAATTCTTCAACTGTACGCAAAATTGCTTGGCATTGAGGAGTCGATTCGACTCCTCTTGCTATTTGTCTTGCCAGTTGTTTTGTCGAGCCATGACGGCTGAAATACAAAATAAGGATCTGGCAATCCATTTATAAAATATCCAACACTTGCTCTGGTGGGCGGCCAATTTTTGCTTTGCCGTTAGCAACGACTACCGGACGCTCAAACAACTTTGGATTTTTCGCCATTGCTTCGAATAATTGCTCATCGCTGACGGAGTCTTCGCCTAAGCCAAGCTCTTTATATTCACTTTCTTTAGTGCGCATCATTTCACGTACAGATGAAAAGCCAAGCTGGGCGTACAGCGCTTTTAGTTCATCCACGTTAAGTGGTGTGTCTAGGTATTTGACGACTTCCGGTGTAACACCATTTTGCTCAAGCAGTTCAAGTGTTTGACGGCTCTTTGAGCAACGAGGGTTGTGATAAATCACGACTGACATGGTTTTCTCCATTTCGTTATTGTAATGCCATGAATCGATCTCTTTGGATCATGAGTTGGTCAATACGGGCATCGTATCGAGCTTGCTCTAAGCTGCCCAACTTGGCCATTTTACTTGCTTCACTATAATATTGAATCGCTTTATTCCAGTTTGCTCGCAACGCCAAAATTTCCGCTCGCGCAGCCAACTCTTCATCACTACGTCCTAGCGCGTGGTAGCTCTTCGATATTAGGTGCCAGCCATTTGTATCTTCAGGATAGTCATGAGTGTATCTTTGAAGAACTCGCGTGGCTTGATCGTTTTTATTGTCCTCAAGTAGCGCATTGGCGTAGTTAATGGTCAATACTTTATTTTGAGGGTTACGAGATAACGCTTTGCGGAGCATCTCGGTTGCTTTTTCTGGCTGCTTCTTCTCGATGTATAAATCCGTCATAGCGTCCAAGTAAAACGGGTTACTTGGGTCTTGTTCCAGTAACTTTTTCAAAATTGGTTCCGCTTGAGATAAGCGTTTATTGTCTAAATGCACGAGTGCTCGACCATAATCAAAAGCAGGTGTAATGTCCGCAGAGGCTTTCTTTTGGGTTCTCTCAAACCAGCTCAGGGCGGCTTGTCCATCAATGCCAGCGTAACGAGCCACAATGCGCGCGCGAGCTAGATGATAGTCTATTGAAGGCACAACACGCATTGGAGGATAGGTTCTTGCTCGCGCACGGCTATCGGTAATTCGATCTTCAGGCAGAGGGTGAGTCAGGAGCATTGGTGGCGGTTTACTCGCGTAACGATACTCATCAGCAAGACGGCCAAAAAACCTTGGCATTGCTTGAGCATCAAAACCGGCTTTTGCTAGTGTCGAAATACCAAAGCGATCCGCTTCTTTTTCGTTTGCACGAGTGTAGTTGATTTGACTTTGCATATTGCCCGCGGTTGCTGCTGTAATTGCAGCCATCCCCGCTTCGGGTGAGGCAATTGAAAGCAGTAGTGCCCCCGCAAGTGCGGCTAATGTGGCCGGAGAGCGGCGTGCTTGTTCTTCCATACTCCGAGCAAGATGACGTTGTGTGACGTGCGCTATCTCGTGAGCGACAACAGAGGCCAGCTCACTTTCTGAACGAGCATGAAGAAACAACCCAGAATGCAGCGCTACATAGCCACCAAAAAACGCGAACGCGTTGATATTACGGTCGCGAATCATAAAGAAGTGGAACGGCGTTTTTACATCATTCGCATTGGCCACTAATTTGTGCCCAAGAGAGTCAATATATTCATTGATGACAGGGTCATTAACGATAGGTTTACTGGCTCTGAGCATACGCATATAGGCGTCGCCATAAATCAACTCTTGGTCTATTGAAAGCGTGCCACCAGCAGCTGTGCCAATGTCTGGCAAGTCAATGCTATTGGCATAAGTTGTCGGCGAACTGATGGCAGCAGCAAGACATAAGCAAACTAGCGAGCGAGTGCGTTTTAACATACGTTTAAAAGGTTCTCCAAAATACATAAGCATGTGGTTACAGGTCGGAGCCTATTAACAGCGCCACATACGTTTTGGTTATCCGTGAGGATATAAGCTAACAGTAAGACCGGAAATAAATGAATTGGTTTCGTAAATTATTTTACATCCGAGCTATTTCAGCATGTGGTTAAATCATGTCAGAAGTGCTAGCACCAGCTCAAAAAGCCGTTACAATACAACCCTATCATAAGTGCAGAGCAATACAATGGAATCCATGTTACTTGATTTGCGTGAGCAACGTTGTCCTATGGCACTGTTACTTGCAAAGCGTCATGCTGCTGAGGTCTTTCAAGGAGAAGCAAAGCAGTATCATCAACTTGTCATTCAAGTGGTGGACAACAGCTCTAAACGAGACATTGTGAACTATCTTAGTGCCCAAGGGTACTCTGTTGATTGCCAATCTACATCAGAGCACTACACATTGACTGTCTTCAATAAGGAATCCTCATAAGATGTTTGAAATGGTTAGTCGTTGGTATAAACGACGTTTCTCTGACCCTCACGCAGTAAGTCTCGTCGCGATCTTGCTGTTTGGCTTTATCACCATTTACTTCTTTGGACACTTGATTGCGCCATTACTTGTCGCGATCGTTTTGGCTTATCTACTTGAATGGCCAGTTGTCAAAATGTGTCGTATGGGCGTGCCGCGCACTTTGTCGGTTATTATCGTGATCTTGGTCTTTGTCGGGTTAATGTTAATTGCGTTGTTTGGCTTGGTTCCGACGATTTGGACTCAGGTCGGTAATCTAATTAACGATATTCCGAACATGTACAACGGGCTACAAAAGTTTATTGTCACATTGCCAGAGCGCCATCCTGAACTAGCCAATTTAGAAATAGTAGAAACCGTGGTGACGAACGCCAAAAACCAAGCACTGGGTCTGGGTGAAAGTGTCGTCAAAGGGTCGCTTGCTTCATTAGTTAGCATTGCAACGCTAGCGGTATATTTGATCTTAGTGCCACTCCTTATCTTCTTTTTGCTTAAAGACAAAGAAGAAATGCTGCGAATCGCAAGCGGTATTCTGCCGAAAAACCGTAAATTGGCGAATAAAGTTTGGCATGAAATGAACGAGCAGATATCAAATTACATTCGCGGTAAAGTGTTAGAGATTTTAATCGTGGGCGGTGTGAGCTACGTAACTTTTGCCCTTTTAGATCTTCGTTACTCGGCGTTGCTTGCCGTAGCCGTTGGTCTATCGGTTTTGATTCCTTATATCGGTGCGGCGGCTGTTACTGTACCTGTTGCTATCGTTGGTTTGTTCCAATGGGGTTTAACGCCTCCGTTTTATTGGTTGTTGCTTGCTTACGGTATTATCCAGGCGCTTGATGGTAACGTCTTGGTTCCTGTTCTGTTTTCCGAGGCAGTAAACTTACACCCAGTTGCTATCATTGTGGCTGTATTAGTCTTTGGTGGGCTCTGGGGCTTTTGGGGGGTGTTCTTCGCCATTCCTTTAGCGACATTAGTCAAAGCCGTATGGCATGCATTACCAAGCACGGAAGAAAACGAACCTGTCGAACAAGAGTAGTTGTTACCAAAGGTACGATGGTTAAAAGAAAGCCCAGCAGTTTGCTGGGCTTTTTGTTTGTAGAAAAACAATAGCGTTTAAGCGTTTTCGTTTAAGTAGTTTAATACGACTTCGTGGTGATCTTTGGTTTTGAACTTGTTGAACACATGTTCGATCACGCCTTCTTCATTGATCAGAAAGCTAATGCGGTGAAGACCGTCGTATACTTTGCCCATGAATTTCTTTTCGCCCCAAACGCCGAACTGGTCAGCAACGGCATGGTCTTCATCAGAAAGCAGAGTGAAGTTTAAATCATCGCGCTCGATGAACTTGCCTAGGCGCTTTACAGGGTCGATGCTTACGCCGAGTACCACCACGTTATGTGCATCGAGTTCAGCTTTGATGTCACGAAGGCCTTTTGCTTGTGTAGTACAACCCGGCGTCATCGCCTTAGGGTAAAAGTAGAAAAGTACTTTCTTGCCTTTAAAGTCTTCAAGAGAAACGGTATTTCCGTCTTGGTCGAGCAAAGAGAAGGCTGGCGCTGGCGAGCCTGCTGTCAGCGTATTCATTTTGATTTCCTTTACTTTATAGTGTGTTTTTAATGAAATTCAGAGAACCTTGTACGTTGAGCGACTTACAAAGTTCATCGAAGTCTTCTTGTAACTGCATCAAATTAAAATCCGCGCTTACAGATGCAGTAATCGCAATGTGAAACTGGTCAGAATCGAGTTGAATTTTCGACTTGCTGATGGTTTGCGCGCTAAGAGAGTCTAAACCAATCTGCTGATCAGCGAAGAACTTAGTAAATTTTTCAGTTAACCCAGGGCGGTCTTCAGACTCAATAAACACTTCCATGGTGTAGCTGTTATCGAGCAGTTCGTGCGCCGCTGTGCGTTTCATGATCGTAATAAGGTCATGTTCTTGGCCAAGCAGGGGCAATTGTGTTTCAACTCGAGTCACGCTGCTGGCGTTCCCAGTCAGGAGCATGATCAGCGTAAATTCGCTGCCAAAGATAGCGATACGGCTATCGACTATGTTACAACCAGCTTGAGTAACGAGCTGTACGACTTGGTTACAAATGCCTGGACGGTCCGTTCCAACTGCTGTAAGTACCAGATGTTGCTTCATAAATGAGCTTCTTGTCCTTTCTTCAATAGAGAGATGTTAGCACAGATATTGCGAAGAAATATCGAGCCAGTTCTTTTTTAGTCCATAAAAAAGCAGTCGGAGCTTGAGGGGAGTGGTGGGAAATAAACAGTAAATGCAGGCTATAGGATAAACAAAACGTTTGCATGATGTGCTTGCCTATTGTCTGGCCGTTTTATTCACTTAGATCTGACTTGGCTAACAAGACCAAAGAGTATATTTTCCTTGCTTGTGCTCTTCAGTATTTTCCAAATCACTGATAGATTCTAAAGTCACTCGAAAGCCCAACACGATTATCAATATTGCCGTTAATCAAACCAAATAGAGCAATTAAGTTGCTAGACCTCTAACAACTGATAATTATTCATTCATTTGTACTTTGTAAGCGAGTTTACGCTCTTGTGTTTTTCAATCGCATTACAGTACCATGCAGAAAGAGTTAAATGAGGGAGATAAACATGTTTTCAGGAAGTATCGTAGCGCTGATTACGCCATTCAAAGCAGATGGCGAAGTAGACTTTGACGGTCTGCAAAAGCTAGTAGAGTACCACGTTGAAGCGGGTACAGACGGTATTGTGGCAGTAGGCACAACAGGTGAGTCAGCGACACTGACCATTGAAGAGCATGTGAAGGTCGTTAATAAAACTGTTGAGTTTGCCGACGGTCGCATCCCTGTGATTGCTGGCACGGGTGCAAATGCAACCCATGAGGCAGTAACATTTAGCAAATTACTGGCTGATTCTGGTATTGCTGGCTTCCTGAGTGTGACACCGTATTACAACAAACCAACTCAAGAGGGTTTGTTTCTACATTACAAGGCAATTGCCGAAGCGAGTGATGTGCCTCTAATTTTGTACAACGTACCAGGCCGTACTGCTGTTGATATGCAGCCAGAAACAGTGGCACGCTTGTCAAAGCTTGATAATATCGTAGCTCTAAAAGATGCAACGGGCGATTTGGAACGAATTGCAATTCATCGTGAACTTTGTGGCGAAGATTTTATCTTACTAAGTGGCGATGATGCGACAGGGCTGGATTTTGTGAAACTTGGTGGCAATGGTGTTATCTCGGTAACGAACAATATTGCAGCTAAAGACATGGCAGACATGTTCCATTTGGCAAGTGAAGGTAAGTACGAAGAAGCAGAAGCGATTAACCAACGCTTGATGACTCTACACAAAAACCTTTTCATCGAAGCAAGCCCTATCCCAGTAAAATGGGCAGCGCAAAAGCTTGGTTTGATTGAAGAAGGTGGTTTGCGTCTTCCTTTAACTACGCTTTCTGAAAAATCGCAGCCGATCGTCGAGCAGGCGCTAACAGACGCCCATATTTATTAAGATTGAGCTATTAAGATTGAGTTACTAGGATTGAAGTTCATACTGGGGGCCAAAGCGCCCTCGGTGTTTTAGGAGTATAGATGAAGCTTTCAAGCCAGTTAGTGTTAAGTTCATTAGCTGTATTCGTATTGACTGCCTGTTCAGGTGGTGCCAATCAACGTCGTCAAGCAAAAGATGACTTCGAGTATTTGAACTCCCCAAATTTGGGTGAGTGGAATGTCCCACAGGGTGCACAGCCTCAGTTTTACCCTAACTACGAGATCCCTCAGGGTAACTACGCTGGTGGTGTCGGTAAAGATGTCGACATTCGTCCACCTCAACAAGTCCTAGAGCTTATTCCCGGTGCACGTCTAGACCGCAGTAGTGATGGTGAAGTGACACTTTGGCTACTTCGTAAAGATGAACTAGATAAAGTTTGGCAAACGGTGCAAAACATGGTCGCGGCTAACGAGATTCCAGTTGAAAGCCAAACAGACTCTCGCATCGAGACAGGATGGGTGACTTGGGATTCGCCAGATGAAGAGCTAGAAATTGGCAGCCGATATGAAATCGTACGCGCTGAAGCAAATGGTCGACACGGCTTTAAGGTGAGCCTTATTGACTGGCGTGAAGGCAATCAAGTGAAAGAAGTAACGGCGACCAACCGTGAGCGCTACAATGTGTTCATGACGAACTTGGTCACCGCTCGCTACGATCAAGAAGTGCGTGAAGAAGCACAGCGTAAAGCGCAAGAGTTGGTTAAACAGATCCCAATCACAATGGGTAAAGACCGCAGCGGACTTCCAGTGATTATCGCGCGTGCGCAATACAACATGCTTTGGCAACGTCTGCCTAATATTCTACCTAAGATGGGCTTTAAGATTGAAGAGCGTAGCCAGTCTCAGGGCACAATCACTGCGAAATATGCATCTCCGGATGATGAATTCTGGAACGATATCGGCGTTAAACCAGTGGAGTTAGCCGCTGGTAAGTACACATTCTTACTTGGTGATTTAGGCAACCGTACGTCTATCAATATCACCGACTCCTCTGGCAAGCCAGTAGAAGAAGAGTTTTTGAAATCACTAGCGCCTGTATTGGCTGCAACAGTGAAGCAGTAAACAAAGCGAGCTTAACGCGGCGTGTTTACTTAATGATAGAAAAGGGACCTAGTGGTCCCTTTTTTGATGTTTAGATTAAATGTGTCGAGATGAAGCTGGTGAGTAACTAACGAGGCTCGTTTTTGTTTTTATCTTCTTCAGCGTAGCGCTGTTTATCCAATGTGTTCAGCTTATCTAAATCGTTCTTACGGCTTTTATCCATCTGACCAAACTTCATTTTTGCGGTATATTTGAGTGCGGTAATATTACCAATGACCACGCTCAACACTACAATAATAATGACCCAAGGATTGGTTAGTATTTCTATCATAGAGCCTCCGGCGGCGTGATATTGTGAATAAATTTGGCAACGACGTTATCCAAATTATTCAGTATGACGTCAATCCCTGCAATGTTGTCGGTCTGATTTTGTTTAATCAACTGGCTTCTGAGTACATCAAGCGTCAACTGCTCGAGGCATTGCTGCCCGACAGCGCGGTGACTAATGTGCCAAGGCTCAATCGAAACGCCACCTAAATCATGCTGATAAGGGAAGAAGAAACCGAACCGACCAAGGTTGGCTTTTAACCATTGGTAGAACGCCTGCTGGTGGCCTTCAAGATACTCCCAAGGTTCCAACTTGAGTTTGGTGTCAGCAGGCAATAAATTGCGCGCATAGACATCAAAATCACAACCCCAATGATGACGACTTCCTCCGGGCAATGCCGACCAGCGCAAAATGGCCATCAATTTCTCTTCGTCATTTAACTCTGCTTTATTCAAAGGGCGGGAGTTGATGTCGAGAATTGGCAACTCACCAGAAAACTTCCCGTTCCAGATGGCTTTTTGGCGATTAAAGTCACGAAAACCACTGGCGATTTCCATTTTGAAACCTGCTTCTGTTGCCGCTTCAATCATCTTTAGCAGATCGTCAGCCACTTCAGGGTGGAGTAGGAACGCTTTTTGATCCACTAAAGTGGATTGAAGATGGGAATCAGTGATTCCGGTGAGTTGCTCTGGTGTCATTGTGTTCTCGCTGATTACTTCGCCAATAGGTGTTTCAACGTGTTTTCGTACATGTCCGTCAACTTTTCAAGATCGTCGACTTTCACACACTCGTTCACTTTATGAATCGTAGCGTTAACAGGGCCTAACTCTACGACTTGACCTCCCATTCGAGCAATAAAACGACCATCAGACGTACCGCCAGTTGTAAGTAGCGCTGGCTTCGTATCATTGACTTCGGCCACAGCAGCTACAACTGCGTCTAGCAGTGCGCCCGTATCGGTCAGGAATGGGTCACCGTTGAATGTCCATTTTAGGTCGTAGTCCAGCCCATGCTTGTGCAATGTTTCGGTAACACGCTGAACAATTGCGTCATTGTTAAGCTCAGTACTAAAACGTAGGTTGAACTGAACATGGAACTCGCCAGGAATAACATTAGACGCACCAGTGCCAGCCGATACATTCGGGATCTGGAAACTGGTCGGTGGGAAGTAATCATTCCCTTTGTCCCATTCTGTCGTCGCGAGTTCATGAATCGCGAGTAGAGACTCGTGCACTGGATTGCTGGCTAGGTGAGGGTAGGCCACGTGACCTTGTGTTCCTTTTACCGTTAAATCACCAGTGATGGATCCACGGCGTCCATTTTTCACTACATCGCCAACCACGTCGGTGCTGGATGGTTCACCAACAATACACATGTCGATGTTCTCACCACGTTCCATCAACGTTTCTACAACGCGAACGGTACCATTGATAAATGGCCCTTCTTCATCTGACGTAATCAAAAAGCCAATTGAGCCTTTGTGGTCTGGGTTTTCTTCAATGAAGCGTTCGACAGCAACGACCATAGCAGCTAGCGACCCTTTCATGTCAGCTGCGCCGCGGCCATGCAAGTAACCATCAATAATGGTCGGTTCAAACGGATGTGTATTCCAGTGTTCCAATTTGCCAGCTGGTACCACATCGGTGTGGCCAGCAAACGCAAATAGCGGCGCTTCTGAACCACGTCGAGCCCAGAAGTTCGTGGTGTCTTCAAATACCATCACTTCAATTTCAAACCCGAGTGCTTTTAAGCGCTCGATCATCAAATCCTGACAACCTGCGTCTTCCGGCGTTACGGACTGTCTACTGATCAGATCTTTAGCAAGTGCCAATACTGGACTGTCTGTCATCCTTGAGTATTCCTTTATTTAAGAGTTGAAAATGCTAGCGTATTGATCAGCTTTAAAACCGATATGAAGTTGATCATTCACTTTTAAAATTGGGCGTTTAATCATCGCAGGGTTTTCTACCAAAAGAGCGATGGCGTTTTCCTCGTTAAGTGTGTCTTTCTGCTCTTGCGCTAATTGGCGGTAGGTTGTGCCACGTTTATTGAGCACCTGTTCCCAACCTAAAGCGCGACAAAATTCACTTACCATTTCTGCATCAATGCCTTGCTTACGGTAGTCATGGAAGTCGTAAGCAATATCCTCGGCTTCTAACCATTTCTTGGCTTTTTTGATCGTATCGCAGTTGGGAATACCAAACATGGTAATCGACATAGTGTTTCCTTTTTCTTTGTTCTATTTTTCACTGGCGCGGTTAAGACGCACTTAAGTGATTTGGGCTGTTAAAGCATCCTATCAAGAAGCAATCAAACTGACAAAATGCGGTGGAAAATATTTTCAGATAGATTGAGATAACTAATGTCACATAACTTATTTACGATGAATGCGCTATAAATCGAATAAAAATTCGTCTAAATCAAATGGAAAAGTCGAGTTATTGATCAAACGCAACACCTCGCTGAGCAAAAACGAAATAATGAATCAGCACAATTTTAGGAGGTGTCAATGGAATTGAGTCCTGTTTTTGCAAGGCGGCTATATTTGGCCTTGTTGGTGGAAAACCTAGAAAGGCCGAATGTGCCAAAGTTGATCGAAAAAACGGGGTGGCCTCGTCGTACTATTCAAGATGTACTCAAGGCGTTACCTGGGATCGGCATTGAACTCATATTCGTTCAAGATGGCCGACGTCATAATGACGGCTATTATCAACTTTCAGATTGGGGGCCTTTTGATAGCCAATGGGTTCTAGAGCGGGAGAGAGATATCGCTAGCAGTCTTGGATTTCGTGCATAAGCCAGCAATTGCTGGCTTTTTTCATATTCAGGCCTCATCCATTGCAGCGGTAGGCTGAACCCAGCACGCTAAATGAAGTGATAAAATCTTGTGGGGAAACCATAAAAACGGTGTCCGCATCGATAGCCGCTGCATTGTTTTTTAAATCGTTCATCGCGCCTTGCATCATCGCGTCATTAGTCATGAAAATGTAGTTATACCAATGGCCTTCACTTCCGGTGACTTCGCCTTTGTATTCGCATCGCTCAGGGTTGAATTGCGCGTCAATGCGAATATGAACATCTTGACTTTGAGCATGAGTAAGGTGAGAAGGCATCGTGCAACCCGTTAGAAGCACGACAAAAAGTCCAAGTAACAGGCGTTTCATTAGCTATTTCCCCAATACTATGTAAGCAGCAAAGCCAATCCAGCTCAGAACAAGTAGTGTCCAAGGCAGTTTGCTTGATGAATGGTTTGGCGCATCGTCGGTGATATTGTCTTGTTCGATAATCTCTTCATGCCGACGTTGTTTTTCACGTTGCTGTTTTTTCTTCGCTTTATCGGCTTGGCGGTTGCGCTCTTTTTGTTGTTTCTTATATTGCGCGATGCCTTTTTCGATACCTTGAGCGATAAGCTTGGTTTGCTCTTTGGTTTGCCCCGGTTTCTGCGTGGATTTGGCAATTCTCATCGCTTCGGCTTGAGTTTCTTGAGAAGGCGCTGGGGTAGCTGGAGTTCTTTTTTTCATGTTTCTCATCAACGTCGCTGTAAATCTTTGTTTAGTTTACCTGTGTAAGGTGCTGAAATGAACTTCAGTTCTCATCTTTGTTGGCTTGCAACTCTGAAACGATAGGTTAAAGTGACGTTTTTATCACATAAAGAAGAAGATGTTGTGCGCTATTCGTTTGACCAATATGACGCTCATGGATTTTTAAAGGCGCCGATCATTTTATGGGTGGGATGGATGTTTCTTGTGCGTTCATGGGTGGTGTTTGCCATGGCTGGTGTAAGTCGTGATAGTGGCAGCAAGCTACTCGCTATTGTTTACCCAGATTCAAGTACGTTGTATTTAGGTTTGGCGATGGGCATTCCAAGTTTGCTTCTTATGTGGTTAATGGGGCTTCGTCATCCCGACAGAGGATGGGTAAACAGAATTACTCGCTATGGTCGCGAGATCACTTTGATCTTGTGCGGTATTCAACTTGCTCAGACCATGTATCATGTGTACCTAGAACATGGAGTGTTTAATTGGGCAAACGCCCTTACCATTACCTTATTAGCTTGGTTTATGATCTATCTTCTAAATGGAAGATGGGTAAAAGACTGTTTTCATGTGCCACAATTGGCGCACGATGAACAGCAGCATTCAAAGAATTAAAAACAATAACTTCCCACTCTGGGGCAAAGTAATAGAGGAAACCTCAATGTCACAAGCTCAAACGGCGATCGTGCCAGAAGCCGGGCCATTTGCACTGTACACTCAACTCAAAGTGAACCAAAACCGTGAAAACGTATTAGAAAAACTGAAAGCACTGCCAAAGTTGGTGGAAGAGTTAAACATTACCCAGCCGGGTGCAGCGCTGACGCTTTCTATCGCATTCACAAAATCGTTTTGGGAACACCTTAATGTAGACGCGCCAGAAGAGCTTATTGATTTTACTCAACTTGGCGAAGGTGACATCGTTGCTCCAGCAACAGACGTAGATGTACTGATTCACTGTCACTCGACTCGTCACGACTTGCATTTTTACGTGTTGCGTAAGTTCCTAGAAGAGACGGCACAAGATGTCACCATTGTGGACGAAACATATGGGTACCGTTACCTTGATGCTCGTGATATGACAGACTTCATTGATGGCACAGAAAACCCGAAAGGGGAGGCTCGCGCTGATGTGGCTCTAGTAAAAGAGGGCCCATTTGCTGGAGGCAGTTATGTTATGGCTCAGCGCTTTGAACATAACCTTGCCGCTTGGAATCGATTGAATGTCAAAGCGCAAGAAAAAGTGATTGGTCGTACCAAGCTAGACTCTATCGAGCTAGAAGACGTTCCTGCTGCATCACACGTTGGTCGCGTTGATATCAAAGAAGAAGGTAAAGGTTTGAAGATTGTTCGCCACAGCTTACCATACGGGACGGTGACCGGTGCTCACGGTCTGTTGTTCATTTCTTACTGCAATGCACTTCATAACATCAAAGTGATGCTAGAAAGTATGTACGGCGTAACAGATGGTAAAACAGACCAAATGCTTCGTTTCACAAAAGCGGTAACAGGTGCTTACTTTTTCGCGCCTTCGCAAGAAATGCTCGCGGAGCTAGCCATCAAGTAAGTTCTCAGACTTCATTTCTTAAGCCCTCCAATGGAGGGCTTTTGTTTTCTATTTCTATTCCAATCTCTTTTCAAAAAACACTAAACTTTTCTGTTACTTGGTCGATAAGTACTCAAAGCCTTAATTTTAGGACTCTTTATTCGTGGCGATCACCGTTAATACCAATGTTGCAGCACTTGTCGCACAGCGTCATTTGACCAGTGCAACTGACATGCTGAACCAATCCATGGAGCGTTTGTCTTCAGGGAAACGTATTAACAGCGCAAAAGATGACGCGGCGGGTCTGCAAATCTCCAACCGTCTACAATCGCAAATGCGTGGTTTGGATGTCGCGGTACGTAACGCGAATGACGGCATTTCTATAATGCAAACCGCCGAAGGGGCGATGAATGAAGTGACTAACATTATGCAACGTATGCGTGATTTGTCGCTTCAATCAGCTAACGGTTCAAACAGCAAAGCGGAGCGCACTGCACTGCAAGAAGAAGTCTCTGCTTTAAATGATGAGTTAAGTCGTATTGCAGAAACGACCTCCTTTGGCGGACGTAAATTGCTGAATGGCACATTCGGTACATCGTCTTTTCAAATCGGTGCAACGGCTGGTGAAGCGGTACAAATTGGCCTGCGGACCATGCAGCCGGAATCTTTAGGTAGCTTTTCAATGAGCTCATATCAAAGAGTCAGTTCAGATTGGACGGTTCAAAACGGAAATAATGAAATTGTTATCAGCTACCGTGATAACAATTTTGAAGAGCAGGAGATCCGTATTGAAGCTAAAGCTGGCGACGATATAGAAGAACTCGCGACTTACATTAATGGGCAAACCGATAAAGTGAAAGCGTCTGTTAATGAAGAGGGGCAACTGCAGTTACTCATGTCCCACAAGGACGCCATAAAATACCCTGGACCAACCTTCAGTGGTGGCCTGGCTGATGAGTTAGAACTTGGCAAGTATGTCACCGTAAATAGAACGGTAGATAGTATTGATATTAGCACGGTCGGTGGCGCTCAGATGGCGGTCGGCATTTTAGATGATGCTTTGAAAACGGTAGATGGCAGTCGTGCGGAGTTAGGCGCGTATCAAAACCGCTTTAATCACGCGATCAATAATCTCGATAACATCCACGAAAACTTAGCCGCTTCCAACAGTCGTATCCAAGACACTGACTATGCCAAAGAAACTACGCAAATGGTGAAGCAGCAGATTTTACAACAGGTCAGTACTTCTATTCTGGCGCAAGCAAAACAAGCGCCAAACCTAGCATTGACCTTGCTTGGCTGATGAACGGCCTTGCCCGAATTTAACGTAAAACCTGCCTGTATCGACAATTCGAAAAGAAGCTTTAGCGAAAAATGAAAGTTTTTTTGCTTTTTTATCCGCTTTGTCACGATTACCCCTCCAAACGAATTATTTTCAAAAAAATCCAAAATTTTCTCTAAAGAAAACAGGGCATGCGCCGTTAATAAAAGTAACTTTGAGAGAACTACTTGGTTTTCCGAGACGTCGGAAACCGCTACACCGGAAAATCAATTGGAGAAATCACCATGGCAGTGAATGTAA